>JBLIOB010000052.1:0-18991 GCA_047639575.1 Parvicellaceae bacterium | reverse complement strand
GCTTCATTCTTTAGCTGAAAAACTTGATAGCCTTGGAATCTATAATAACGATCTGAATTTGTTTCATTCGTATCAAGATCGATCGTTTCCGGGATTCTAGAATCCAACTCAGAATAATCTTCATTGACATTCTTTCCTGATGCGTTGTAAATTGTAAATAACAACTCTCTATCTATTTCTTGAATCCCTAGCTCTGGAGCTGGAGGTCCATCAACTAATTTGAAGCAATTATCGAAAAGAGACTGGGCCTTATCGTCAGCTCTTTGCAATGCTTTTAATGTTTCTAATGGGTCAGAGGACAACGATCTTGCATATACCACGCCTACTGTCACATTATTCACTGCACCGGGTTCCAACGTAAATGGGCCAGCAGCTTGAACGAATCTTCTGTCGCCAGGTAAATTTCCAGCAGTTGATTCGGACCAATTGCCTGGGGTCGAAACACCTTTAGTTCCCCAATTAAGCGGATCGGAATCTCCTGGGAACATATAGTCGGCTTGTATCGTTCCACCATGTCCAGTTCCTCCGTATGTACAGTTAGTTCCATCCCTCCATATTCCTTTCATCAAATTGTAATAGTCAATTGAAATATCAGGATCTCCGATAACTGAATTATCATTGTTGTGGTACAGAAACTTTCTCATCCCATAACGTTCATTATCAGCGCAACCATCCCCATATCCAATACCGATTCCTTTATAAGGAATACCCCCTGATGCCAAAGCTGTCGCTACATCTGTTGTAAACGGGTTATCAATAAAATCTGCATCTTGATATGGACCTTGGAAAAAATCAACTCCAATAGCAGGTGGTGCAGAGCCGTATCCAAATGGCCCACCATCAAAAGCGTCACCATTAATGCAATAACCAAGACCACGGCTCACATCACACCCTACGTAATCATCTAAATAATCTCCTAAATCCGGATCTACCCATTGTCCGAAATACGTATTGCTTAACGTTTGTGTGCCTCTATTAGAAAGCTCATAATTGTAAAACGTCATGTTATTAATTTCATCATTCGTGGCAAAACCGAAAGCTTGCGCTTTTATCTCCATTCCAATTGATTTACCTCCTGATTCAGTATGAATATTACCGGCATCGTTAAATACCCACCAGATTGTATAATCGCCATACAACACTGCTCTACGATCTGTACTACCACATACAGGATCACATTGATCGTTATCCAAGTCATAATATGGATAGTCTCCATCATTTTGTGGATCATAAAAATTATTCCCTGCACCCCCAGCACATTCATCCTCGTTATCATAGTATGGCGCCAGGTTCCATGCCTCTCCTTCACCAATGTTTCCATGAGCTGGCCATTCTAATATTGATTGAGGTATTTCATAAGCGCTCCAGTCGCCTAAGTTTTCCGGAAATCCAGCACATTTTGCATCCCAGTAGGCTTTAAATTCTTCAACCTCTTTTCGAGTAATAGTAAAGAACCTATCCATTTCAGCACATCTTTCTGGACTAATTGTTGCGGTTCCTTCCACAAGAGGTCCAGACCAATAATCATCTCCAACTTGCCTGAAACGAACTGCCGCAACTCGTAGATTTCCACCGCCATCCATTCCTCCAAGCCACAATGAACCTGCAAACAAAGCAGTTTTACCAGAGTTTTTTGGAACTTCATAAGCAGCGGCTCCTGTAGCTCTATTCATCCATAACACACCTCCAGTTTCTATTAATGCCTTTACGTTGTTTACCTGCAGCGTCTGCAAAGAGGAAGCTGGAGCGCAGTTGGCTGCCTTTGATATTGCTGTATTACCTTTTTTACCTTCGTGCTTATATTCTTTCGCGGCTACGGACTGAGCAGCTAAAACAATAATTACAAGTTTAATAGTGATTAATATGTTCTTCATGGTCCTAAATGTTAAGTTCCTAATGGATTATTTATTCCATTACTGATACGGTAAATCTAGCCTCAGGTTTTCATTTTTACAACTTAATTATGACTTTGATTATACAGGTCAACCCATAGGTCTGATAAGTTAATTTACATATCAACAAGCTGATTTACTGACATTTACGCTGTTTAACGAACCTCCATAAGTTAACCAGAAACACGCATTTTGAAACAATTATTCATATTTATACAGGTCCAGCAATCAAAGTCCATTAACGGTACGTTTTATCGGAAAAATGTGTGATCCTATTGATTGAATGGTCAAACTATTAATTACATCTCTAAATGAAAAAAGATCGCTATAAAGCGATCTTTTCAGAAGAAATTGTGTCTTTGCTGATTTGTTAAAACTTTAACTGGACCAGTAGACACCAGAGCATGAAATTTAAAGTGTTGCCAGACTGTGTAACCAGCCTACCAAGACACTACGAAAATGTCTAGTGTAATCATAATTATTCACTGTTAGTGTGCTTCTAAACTACCTCTTCTTTTAAAACATTCCTATCTGAAATGTAGGATGGGAGGGGATGGCTTAAGAAATGGTCCTAAAAAAGAATAATCGGTAATAAACAGAACATGTGGTATCGGAAATAAAATTCTTACATTGTTTCCCATAAGCACACAACAATTACCGCTGCAAACCAAGGGAATGAGCACGATTAGAACACTCGTAGTAGATGATGAATTGCTGGCAAGAGAAAATTTAAAAATTCTTTTATCAGACTATTGTGAGGGAATTGAAGTAATTGGAGAGGCTGATTCTTTGGAGTCTGCGACAGAGGCAATTAAAAAACACAGCCCGGACTTAATTTTTCTTGACATTAGAATGCCTTCGGGAGTTGAAGGCTTTGATTTACTTGATCAGCTTGAATCAAATGATTTCTTAGTTGTATTCGTAACCGCTTTTACAGATTATGCGATTAAGGCATTTGATGCCAACGCCATTCATTATGTTTTAAAACCGGTTGATATTGAAGACCTTCAAAATGCGGTTAAGAAGGTGACCAGATATTTCGAAATGAGAAGAACCCTTCCAAAATCAGAGTTTGACTATTCTTTGATGTTAGAAAACCTTAAAAGCAGTTTACAAAAAGAAACCTCTGAAAGAATTGCGATCCATCACAGTAAAGGAATCAAACTCGTAGATGTTAAAGACATTCTCAGGTTGGAAGCAAATGGGAATTGCACGCATATTTACTTTAACAACACTTCGTCCTATTTAGATACTAGAACATTAAAAGTATATGAAGACATTCTGCCGCATCAATTTATAAGGACTCATAAATCCCATATTGTAAATTTAAACGCAGTTAAAGAATATATCCATACGGATGGGCATCGAGTCATCTTGAACGATGAAAGTTCTGCGCCAGTTAGCCGAGGTAAGTTATCTGAATTTCTTACTCAGCTTAAAAAAATGTAGATTAATCAACAGCTACTACCATTCAGTCAACAAAACCTACAGTTCAGTAGAACAGTCGAACCATTTTTGATTCTTCCCGTTAATTTCATGACAACTCCGAGCAAAACTAACTCGGTTCTTAATTTGTAAAAATTCGGACCCGTACTCGAGAGTAAAACCACTAAAACTCGCCTCATGAAAATTAAAGCACTAATCGTTGATGACGAATTCAATTGTAGAAACAATCTAGAACTATTAATAAACGACTTTTGCGAAGGAGTTGATGTCGTAGGGCAAGCCGAATCGGCTGACGAGGCGCGAAAATTAATTGAAGAACTAAAACCTGATTTAGTATTCCTAGATATTGCTATGCCAGAGGAAGATGGATTTTCTCTGTTAAGATCCTTAGCAAAACGTGACTTTGCTGTAATCTTCACCACTGCACACAACGAGTATGCTTTAAAAGCGTTCAAAGAAAACGCCATTGATTACTTAGAAAAACCGATCAACATTGACGAATTGGTAAACTCTATTGAAAAAGCAAAACAACTCGTAGAAACTCCAGGTGAACAAGACGAAGCGTTGAATGAAATCATTCAAAAAGCGCTTAAAATGAATGACTCTGCTAAAATTAGTATCCCAACAAGAGATGGATATGTAATTGTAGACGAAAAGGAAATTGTGCATCTAGAAGCAAGTGACAACTACACGATGATCTTTTTAACCTCAGGCAGAAAGCACTTAAGCAGTAAAAACATTAAAGTTTACGAGGAAAATTTGGATCATGACAGATTCTTTAGAACTCATAAGTCTCATATAATAAATATGAAAGAACATCTTAAAGAGTTCTCTAGATCAAATGGAAATGTAGCTTTGTTGACAGATGGAAAAGCTGTGCCGATTTCAAGACGAAAACTTTCTGACTTTATTGGCCGTATCAATACATTTTAATGGTTAAAATCTTATTTAGCTTCGCTTTATTTTTACTCTGTGTCGGGGCTTATTCGCAACAATATAGCTTCATCCCCTATTCAATTGAAGAGGGTCTTCCTCAGACTCAGGTAAGCTCTATTATTCAAGACTCGAAAGGAAACCTTTGGGTGGGAAGTGTTGGCGGTATAAGTAAATTTAATGGCATTGAATTTTCCAATTACTCAAAAGCCGATGGGCTTCTCGACAACCAAGTAAACTGTCTTCTACTCGGAGAAGATGATGCAGTCTGGATGGGTTGTAACGGTGGAGTTTCCATCATATCAGGCAATTCAATTGTTAGCCATACATTAACTGGAAACTTAGCAAATGCCAGTATTAGGTGTTTACTAATCAGAGACGACTACTTATACATGGGGTCCAGGGCGGACGGAATGTTTCGCTGCAGATTAGACGAGCTTGGAGACACAATTTCAAACGTAGAACGAATCGGAGATACCAGTCTTACCGTTCGGGAATTTTGCATTTATCATGATACAATTCTAATTGGAACAGATCACGGATTGAAATTTCAAGATGCCGATTCCTTAGGCATTTATCGGTCATTATTCAATGAATTGGACGTTAGAAGTGCTACTGTAAACAATGGTGAACTGTGGGTAAGCACAATCCGACAAGGGTTCTACAAGTATTCTAAAAATCAGATCACACACTTCAACAACAAGTACAAAGCCCTTAACAAGGCAGTAATCCGGAAAGTTATAATTGATCGAAGCGGTAATCCATGGGTAGCAACTAGGTCTGGCCTACATCGGTGGGTCGAGGATCACTTCGTTTCATACAATGCAAGTAATGGCCTTTTCAATGACAACATTAAGGTTGTTTACGAAGACTCAGAAGGCAACATTTGGGTTGGATCTGATGGCGCTGGAATACTTAAATTCTCTGGTGACCGTTTTGTAGCGCTGACTAAAAATGAAGGCATTGCTAGTGATTTGGTCATGTCTTTCGCGGAAGATTCAACCGGAATGTGGATCTCAACATACGGAGGCGGAATAACGTATTACCAAGAAGATACGATCGTTAATTACACAGGTTCAGAACAGCTATCTCATCAATTAATTTGGTGCAGTGAAGTAGACCATAATAATCAAGTTTGGTTTGGAACTTCCAGAGGATTGACAATTAAAGATGAGTCTGGTGTTCATCCATTTCCTGTTTCACGAGAAATAGACAACAATCGGGTAACTAGCTTAATTGAGCATGATAATAAAATTTTTATTGGACATCGGAATGGACTCGCTTATTACGAAAATGATTCATTGGTAAATTTTAATACGGATGCCACAATAATACGTGCCATGACCAAGATGCCTGACGGAAGTTTACTAATAGGCTCCACAAACGGGCTATATGAATATAGGGGGGGCAAGCTATTAAAATTAAAAATTGAGGATGATGTTGACCTCTACCCTGTTTTCTGCATTGAAGTGATGGATGAGAACAACTATTGGATCGGGAATCCAAATGGTCTTTTTAGAGTTCGAGATAAAACTGCCGTCAAACACAAACTAGGACGTTCATCTGGTCACAATTTTATTAATTTTTTAATCCGTGAAAATGACGAAATTCTATGGGCTGGAACAAATCATGGAGTATATGAAATCAATATCTCATCATTTGATTCCAATGATGAATTAATTCTTAGGAACTATACTCCAGCAGATGGGACACGAAGTTTTGAAACCAATTTAAATGCTGCGTATAAGAGTAAATCTGGAGTCTTATGGTTTGGCACAATTAACGGTGCAATTATGTATAAACGGAGTTGGTTCCAGCAAAGTCAACAAATTCCTAATCCCGTTCTTGGTATTACAGAAATTCAGCTTTCTCTGGATAAAACGAACTGGAATGCTTACGCAAAAGAGTTTCGTCCGAACTCGTCCATTCCTATAGGTCTTTCGTTACCTCACTCTAAAAACCATCTAACTTTTCATTTCATTGGCATATCTCACAGCTATCCGAAACAAGTTAAGTACGAAACATTTCTAGACGGTTTTGATGAAGACTGGAATCCGATAACTCAAACACGATTCATCACATACTCCAACCTTCCGCCAGGATCTTACGACTTTAAAGTTAGAGCGACCATTGACGAATCCCAATGGTCACAAGAGCAGTCGTTTTCTTTTACTATACAATCGCCATTCTGGAGTACATGGTGGTTTATCTCAATTCTTGTTTTGGTTGCCATATTAATTTTGCTCCTAATCTATAGAGCTCGAGTAAAATCAGAAGCAAACAAAAGAAAAACGGAGAGTTTAATTTATAAAACTAGATTGATGAATTTAGAGCAACAATCTTTAAATGCGAGTATGAACAGGCACTTTATATTTAATGCATTAAACTCTATTCAATATTACATTAACAGACAAGACAAACTAGCTGCGAACCGATACCTAAGTAGTTTTGCCAAGTTAATTCGGAAAAACCTTGATTCTTCTAGTTCGCCAGACAACTTAGTTCAATTATCTGAAGAACTTGAACGGCTAGATTTATACATCTCTTTGGAGCATATGCGATTTCAGAACAAGTTTGAATATGAGATTAACATTGACCCCAAGATTGAAATTGAAACAATTAGGGTTCCTGCCATGTTTCTTCAGCCTTACGTAGAGAATAGTATTTGGCATGGTGTTCTGCCATTAAAACAACCTGGGAAAATCGAGGTAATCGTTGCACAAGATGAAAGCAACATCACTTTTGTAATCCAGGATAATGGGATCGGAATCGACACTTCTTTGGCTAAAAAGAGCCTTTTAGGGTCTTCCCATGAGTCAAAAGGAATGAAAATAACCAGTTCCAGAATAAATATCTTAAGAAAAATCACTAAGCGCAATATTCAGATAATTGGGCCGTTTGAAGTGAAGAACGAGGCAAATGAGGGGATTGGCACGAAAGTTGAAATTATATTCCCAAGAGTCTAAATGCAACTTTTAACAAATTTTCACGTTATAAGTATTGAATTATAAGGCTTTTTGCTTATTTTTGAATGTTACAGGTAAACCCTGATGGAAGTATTAAAGAAAATATCATTGTTTTTGATCGCATTAGCGATATTATCGTCATGCTCAAAAATGGCCCCTCTAGATCAGTATGATTGTGATGGAGAGGAGACTATGATCTTAAAAGGCGGAGACCTTGATGATGTGCCTGGAGATGGAGATGATGATGATGACAATGGTGGAATAACTGATCCTGACGATGACGATGGTGACGGTATTGACGATGCTAATAATGGCAATGGTACAATTACTGATCCTGATGACGATGATGGTGATGTTATAGATCCCAATGGTGCTGGAAACGGTGGGATTACAGATCCCGATGATGACGATGGTGATATTACCAACGATGATGATGGTAAAGGTTCCATAATCAAAGGATAACAAAATCCTTCTTTTTTATACAAGTCCAAAATTTTTCAATTCTCTTTATTAATTTCGATTCTAAACAAATGTTTGAGTCATTTTCATACCTTTAGTTAGACCCTTATTCTTGAGCAAGTTCTCGGAGACAATAGAATTGGTTATCTTTTATAAGATGCCCGAACGCTATTTGAATTACACTTCAACGAACTACAGTTCTGAATAAATAATCTAATTTATATACATGTCTAACAAAGTATCTGATCAATTGCACCAACTCATTAAGTCTCTTACTAAAGGAGAAAAAAGGTACTTCAAACTGTACTCATCCCGTCACACCATTGGTGAAAAGAATAATTATCAGGTAATTTTTGACGCTATAGACAAACAGAAAATTTATGACGAAGAATTAATCCTTAAAAAGTTCAAGAACGAGGCTTTTGTCAATAAATTCTCCATTACAAAAAATCGTCTTTACGAAACTATATTAAAAAGTCTAGATGCATTCCACGCGAATAGCTCTATAGAGGCACAATTAAAAAGACAAATTCATTGCGCTGAAATACTTTACAAAAAATCACTTTATAAACATAGTGCAAAACAACTTCGCAGCGCCAAAAAGGTGGCTTACAAATATGAAAAGCACACCAGCTTACTGGAAATATTCATGTGGGAAAAGCTACTTATTGAAAAAGACAACTACACTTCCACAGGTCCAGAAGAGTTAGCAGAAATATTAGATCAAGATCAGCTAATCATGGACAAGATCAAGAACTATAGTCAGTTTTGGAACATTAAGAGTCGCTTGTTTCAAATATTGCATCAACAAGGTCGAGCAAGAAGTGCAGATGAGCTTTCAAGGTTTAAAGATATTATTGATAACACCCTATTAGCAAGCGAAGACCGAGCACTCTACTTCGAAACTCAGTATCTATATAATCATATTTATAGCGGCTATTATTTTGGCGCTGGCGACTATCCACGTTGTTATGACCACTTAACTAAGCTTGTTAAGCACATAGAAGTCAATAAAGACAAATTCAAAGAAGAGCCAAACATCTACTTTTCAGTCTTGACTAATATAATTTACGTTGGCAGTCAATTAGAAGCTTACCGGGAGGTATTCGAATATTTGGAGAAGCTCAGGTCTTTACCTGAAACCCTTTTGCTCAACACCAATGAGGATCTGGATATTAAGTTATTCTCGTCAACCAACAGTATAGAATTAACGCTCTATGCGATTATTGGTCAATTTGATAAAGGAATTGAACTAGTCCCTCAAATTGAAGAAGGCTTTAGAATTTACGGAGAGAAAATCAACAGTGTAAGACGGGCGTACCTAGAGGCTAATATTGCCATCTTATTCTTCTGCAACGAAGACTATAATCAGGCTTTAAAATGGAGTAATCAGCTACTTAACAACGCTGATATTGATAAGACTTTAGACATTTTCTGTTTTACTCAGATTTTAAATCTGCTCATACATTTAGAACTAGGTAATAAAAGACTTGCGCCATACGCCTTGAAATCGGCACAGCGGTATTTACAAACTAGAAACCGGGTATATCATTTCGAATCCGTCATGCTTTCTTTTATAAACCAAGTTTTAAAAAGTAAATCGGACCAACACCTTCATGAGCTTTATGCTGAACTGGCTTCAAACCTGAAAGCCCTTCAGTCCGACCCTTTTGAAAAAGCTGCTTTTGAATATTTTGATTTCGTATCCTGGGTACAGAGTAAAATTGACAATCAATCTTACAAGGAAGTTGTGTTAGAAAAAATAGGAGAAGTCCCTACTCATTAAGACTACTCTTCACCGAAATGCATGCCATCCCAACCTTGGGCTTTCAACTCAATCGAAGCACCATCCTTAGTAACCAAATGCATTCCCGCATTTTCCGCGGTCATATGTCCAATTACGGTTAAGTTAGGATTACCTTTTATATTGTCGAAATCATCCATAGATATGGTAAATAATAACTCATAGTCCTCTCCTCCACTTAAAGCGCTGAGAGTCGGATTTAAATTAAAATCAACAGCTAATTGGATCGTTGTTGGGTCGATAGGAATTTTGTCTTCATAAAGCTCAACGCCTAATTTGGACTGATCACACAAGTGCTTAATTTCAGATGAAAGACCATCAGAAATATCAATCATACTAGTAGGTTTAACGTTAAGATCAGCTAGCAATTTTACAATGTCTTTTCTTGCTTCAGGCTTTAACTGTCGCTCTAGCACATAATCATGGCCATCTAAATCTGGTTGCATGTTTGGATCGGCTTTCCAAACTTCTTTTTCCCTGTTTAAAAGCTGTAACCCCATGTATGCTGCACCCAGATCACCGGAAACAACTAGCAAATCTTTTTCTTTGGCTCCACTTCTTAAAACAGACTGACCTTTTACAATTTCACCAATAGCGGTGATGGATATAACCAGTCCCTGATTACTGGAAGTAATATCTCCGCCAACTACATCAACGCCATAAACTTCAGCAGCATGATTAATTCCTTCATACAATTCTTCAATTGCTTCAACCGAATACTTAGATGAAATGGCAAGCGCAACAGTTATTTGCCTGGGCTGTGCGTTCATCGCATAAATGTCAGATAAATTAACTACAACCGCTTTATAGCCAAGATGCTTCAATGGATTAAATACCATGTCAAAGTGTACTCCCTCAACCAGCATATCCGTACTAACTACGATCTCTCGATCGCCATGATCCAAAATAGCCGCATCATCTCCAACTCCTTTAATAGTTGACGAATTAGTAATCTTAATCTTATCGGTTAAATGCTTAATGAGTTTAAACTCTCCAAGATCCTTTAATTCTGTTCTGTTAATATTTTCTTGCATCTTAAAATTTATCCAGTTTTCCGAAGTAACAATGCTTATCTGTTTAGAGGCAGATACTTTATCACATTTGTAACATTCGGGCGCAAAGATAACTGTTAATTCTTTCAAGGATAACACAGCTCCTAAACGCACTATAATGTAGGGGTTAGGCACTTTCAATTCTCCAAAGAATCAATGTTCCTACAAAATCCTTTATAAAAAGGAACTCTCCAAAAGAGTACATTTCAGATATAATCATCTAAAATACTTGTTTCAGTACCTCTTTTATGGTATTTTTGACGCCATTACGAGCCTTATTTAAAATGAATCTAAATAAGGGGAGCATTTAAGAACCAAGTTGATAAACTTATGATTACAGTTACAAATAACGCAAAAGCCCAAGCTATTCAGCTGATGGCTGAGGATAGTAAAAAAGGATCATTCATTAGAGTTGGTGTTGAAGGTGGAGGATGTTCTGGTTTAATGTATCAGCTAACCTTTGATAATAATTTGACTGAAACCGATAAAGAATTTGAAAACAACGGTATAAAAGTAGTCGTTGACAAGAAGAGTTTTTTGTATTTAGTTGGCACTACCCTAGATTTTTCGGGCGGTCTCAATGGTAAAGGATTTGTTTTTGTAAATCCAAATGCTGACAGAACTTGCGGATGTGGGGAGTCATTTTCGATTTAAGAAAAGGATAAACAGAAGAAAAGAAGATCATGGGGTACACTGAAGACGATTTAAAAGAAGAACTAAAAGACAAAAAGTATGAGTTTGGTTTTACCACTGATATTGAGTCTGACACGATTCCAATTGGCTTAAATGAAGACATTGTTAAACTTATATCCAGCAAAAAGAATGAACCTCAATGGTTATTGGATTATAGATTAAAAGCATTTAAAATATGGGAGTCGATGACCGAGCCAGATTGGGCCCATGTGAAATATAAGAATCCAAATTTTCAATCCATTTCGTATTACGCAGCTCCAAAGCAGAAAATCGAATTAGAAAGTTTAGATGATGTTGATCCCGAACTTAGAAAAACCATGGACAAATTGGGTATTTCTATGGAAGAACAAAAAAGACTTTCTGGAGTAGCCGTTGATTTCGTGATGGACTCTGTGTCTGTAGCAACTTCTTTCAAAGAGAAATTAGGAGAACTTGGAATCATCTTTTGTTCATTTGGTGAAGCTGTTCAAGAACACCCAGAATTGATTCAAAAATACATGGGAACTGTAGTCCCGATGGCTGACAATTTTTATGCCGCATTAAACGCTGCAGTGTTCACAGATGGTTCTTTTTGCTACATTCCAAAAGGTGTTAGATGTCCAATGGAATTATCAACCTATTTCAGAATCAATGAAGCAAACACAGGCCAATTTGAAAGAACATTAGTAGTTGCAGACAAAGGAAGCTACTGTAGTTATCTTGAAGGATGTACTGCTCCTGCAAGAGATGAAAATCAGTTGCACGCTGCCGTTGTAGAGCTAATTGCTTTAGATGATGCAGAAATTAAATACTCGACAGTTCAAAACTGGTTCCCTGGAGATGAGAATGGAAAAGGCGGAGTATTCAACTTTGTAACGAAAAGAGGCTTATGCGAAAAAGGCGCTAAAATTTCATGGACACAAGTAGAAACTGGTTCAGCAGTGACATGGAAATATCCTTCTTGCATTTTAAAAGGTGATAACTCTGTAGGTGAATTTTACTCTGTTGCAGTAACAAATCATTTTCAGCAAGCTGATACCGGGACCAAAATGATTCACATTGGCAAAAACACCAAAAGCACTATTATATCTAAAGGAATAAGTGCAGGTAAAAGCCACAATTCTTACAGAGGACTCGTTAAGATTGGTAAAGGTGCAACCAACGCAAGGAATTTTTCACAGTGTGACTCATTGTTAATGTCAGATAGATGTGGCGCACATACTTTCCCTTATATCGAATGTGAAAATTCAAGTGCCAAAGTAGAACACGAAGCAACAACATCTAAAATTGGTGAAGATCAAATCTTCTATTGTTTACAAAGAGGAATTGATGAGGAAAAAGCGATTAGTCTTATTGTAAATGGCTATGCTAAAGAAGTATTAAACCAATTGCCTATGGAATTTGCAGTTGAAGCACAAAAATTATTAGAAATTTCTCTCGAAGGATCGGTGGGATAAAGAATAAGTTAATAAAGCATGTTAAAAATAAAAAATCTACACGCCTCAATTGAGGATCAAAAGATACTTAACGGAATTAACCTTGAAGTTAAAGCTGGAGAAGTACACGCGATTATGGGACCAAATGGTTCCGGTAAATCAACTTTAGCTTCGGTCTTAGCCGGCAGAGAAGATTATGAGATAAGTGAAGGCGAGATAAGTTTTAACGGAGACGACCTTCTTGAAATGTCTCCAGAGGAAAGAGCTCGAGAAGGTGTTTTTCTAGCATTTCAATATCCTGTTGAAATACCCGGTGTGAGTAACATTAACTTTCTGAAGACTGCGATTAATGAAAAACGCGCACATCATAAGCAAGACCCTATGCCAGCTAAGGAATTCTTGAAAATGGTCAAGGAAAAAGCTGCATTAGTTGAGTTAGACGACAAACTGAAAAACAGGTCGGTAAACGAAGGTTTTTCTGGTGGAGAAAAGAAACGGAATGAAATTTTTCAGATGGCAGTCCTTGAGCCTAAGTTGGCCATTTTGGACGAAACCGATTCTGGATTAGACATTGACGCACTGAGAATCGTAGCTCACGGTGTCAACACCTTGAAGTCAGAGGAAAATGCAACAATTGTAATTACGCATTATCAGCGACTTTTAGATTACATCATTCCAGATTTTGTTCATGTCCTTTACAATGGAAAAATTGTAAAATCAGGCACTAAAGAACTCGCCTTAGAGTTGGAAGAAAAAGGATACGATTGGATTAAACAAGAACTTGGAGAAACTATTGAACAGTAAAATGGAAGCAACATTGACAAAAAAAGATGCGTTTCTTTCCAATTTAGTAGCTGGGTCTACACCAGAGGCTATTGATGCTTTGCTACAGTTGAATTCATTCGAATTCCCAACTCGCAAGACAGAAGAGTGGAAATACACGAGAGTGGCTAAACTTGTTAATAGCAAGCTTTCATTCAATAATGAAGTCCTAGACCATACCCCATTTAAAATAGCTGGATTGGATAGCTATCAAGTAATTGTTTCTAATGGAACGATTGTGAGTTGTGCTGACATTCCACAAGGAGCTACTATTAGCACACAGGAGAATGCTAATACACCGTCCAAACTAAAAGCTGAGGATATCTTTACAGCAATCAACGAAGGCTACCAGCACGGAAACCTTTACATTCAGGTAAACAAAAATGTTGTTCTCGATAAGCCAATAGAGATCACCCATGTTGTAGACGGAAACAACACAATTGCTCAGTGCAAAATAATAATTGTTGCTGAACAAGGCAGTGAAGCGCACATTATTGAAACCTATTATTCAACGGAACAGGGAATGGCGTTTACAAATGCTGTTTCGGAAATTTATGTGAAAGAGAATGCAAAACTTCACATCGATAAACTACAGTATGAATCTGAAGATCATTGGCACATCAATGCCGAATATGTTCATCAGGAAAATAATTCAAACTTCACAATCAACACCATTACTTTAAATGGTGGTACGGTAAGAAACACTTTAAACATTAAAGTTGACGGTGAAAATTGCGAAACTAACTTGAACGGATTATACATCCTGACAAACAATCAACATGTTGATAATCATACAGTAGTAGATCATTTAAAACCAAACTGCACTTCTTCTGAATTGTACAAGGGAATGATTGATGATTCTGCAACGGGCGTTTTTAATGGAAAAGTTTACGTTAGAGAAGATGCTCAGAAAATAGAAGCATTTCAGCAGAACAATAATATTATCATGACCGATCAGGCTACGATGAATTCTAAACCCGAATTAGAAATATATGCGGATGACGTGAAATGTAGCCACGGATCGACAACTGGTCAATTTGATGAAGAAGCTGTGTTTTATTTAAGAGCACGAGGAATTGGTGAAAAGACAGCACGGAAGCTTCTAGTTGCAGCCTTCGCTGAAGACGTTTTAAGTCATATTAATAATGAAGCGGTGAGACAACAAATAAACGGTTTGCTCAAAGAACGTTTCGGATGGGAAAATTAAAATGGATTTCGAAAAAATAAGGTCAGACTTCCCTATTCTTTCTCAAAAAATTAGAGGAAGGGATTTGGTTTATCTGGACAACGGAGCGACCACCCAAAAGCCTCAAATTGTTATCGATACCATTTCGAACTATTACGCTGAATACAACAGTAATATTCATCGTGGAGTTCATCACTTGAGCCAAGTGGCCACTCAGGCGTATGAAGATGCCCGAACGACTATTCAGAACTTCATTGGCGCAGCTCACAATCATGAAATTATATTTACATCAGGCACTACAGCTGGAATAAACTTAGTAGCCTCCACCTGGGGTCGAAAAAATATTACTGAAGGAGATGAAGTGCTTATCTCTGCGATGGAGCACCATAGCAACATTGTGCCCTGGCAAATGTTATGTGAAGAAAAGAATGCGCAACTAAAAGTCATTCCAATGAATGATGAAGGAGAATTAATTCTAAGCGAATTTGATAAACTTCTTACGTCAAAGACAAAGATTGTTGCGGTCAACCATATTTCAAATTCATTAGGGACGATTAATCCGATCGAGGAAATTATTAGTAAAGCACATTCAAATGGAACCGTAGTTCTAATTGATGGGGCACAAGCGGTTTCGCACATGCCGCTTAACATGGTTGAACTGGACGCTGATTTTTATGTCTTCTCAGCTCACAAATTATTTGGACCAACCGGAGCAGGAATCCTTTACGGCAAAGAAGATTTGATGAATAATATGCCTCCCTATCAAGGGGGTGGAGACATGATAAAGACCGTTACATTTGAAAAAACAACTTATAACGATCTACCACATAAAATGGAAGCCGGCACACCTAACATAGTCGGAGGGATAGCAACGGCTGCAGGAATAGAATATATTCAATCGATAGGCTTTGAAGCAATTGTCCAGAAAGAAAACGAGCTAAAAGAAGCCGCTACCAAAATGCTACTATCCATACCTGGATTAAAAATATATGGTGAAGCATCGAATAAGATTTCCGTAATTTCCTTTATGATCAAAGGTCTACATCCTTACGATGTCGGAACCATTCTAGATCAACTTGGAATAGCCATAAGAACTGGACATCATTGTACTCAACCGGTAATGGACTTTTTCGATATCCCCGGAACCATTAGAGCCTCTTTTTCTTTTTATAATGACCAATCGGATATAGACGCTTTGGAAAAGGGATTATTGAAAGCAATAAGCATGTTGAATTGAACTTGCATAAAAGAAGAAAACTGAATTAAAATTAGCATTGTGCTAGCCACTGTTTATGACATTAGCAGAAATAGAAAATGAAATAGTCGATGAGTTCTCCATGTTTGATGAATGGATGGAGAAATACGAATATTTGATTGAACTAGGAAAGGATCTGCCATTGATATCGGAATCGAATAAGGTAGAGGACAATCTGATAAGAGGATGTCAATCTAGAGTTTGGTTGCATGCCGAGCTTATTGATGGAAAGGTTGTTTTTACCGCAGATTCAGACGCAATAATTACGAAGGGAATTATATCCCTATTGGTGAGAGCATTTTCTGGACAAACGCCAGAAGTAATATTAAAGTCAGAGGTTAATTTTATAAAAGAAATTGGACTAACAGATCACTTGTCTCCTAGCCGGTCAAATGGATTGGTAAGCATGGTTAAACAAATGAAGAATTACTCCTTAGTATATTTGAAAAGTACTTGAAAGTGAATAAAAAAGATCTAGAAAATACGGTTATCGCAGTTCTTAAGACAATTTACGATCCGGAAATCCCGGTTGATGTTTTTGAACTCGGTTTAATTTACGAGGTTAAAATCGATGATGATTTTAATATTCGAATTGACATGACACTTACTTCGCCTAACTGCCCGGTGGCTGAATCGATGCCGAAAGAGGTTGAAGATAAGGTTGGAGAAATAGAAGGAGTTAAATCTTCTAAAGTAGACATCGTGTTTGATCCTGCTTGGGACAAAGATATGATGTCTGAAGAAGCACAACTTGAACTTGGCCTCTTATAAAATGAGTGACGAAATCATAAATAAAGTTGAAAAAAGTGGGTTAATTCAATTTGAATTGACGGACCATTGGCCAAAAGTAGAATGTGTCGAATACGATATTTCCAATGACTTGTGGCAGGGAATAGCTTTAAAAGAAAAGGACTTTAGGGCTAAACTAAAAGAGACTGATTGGACGGCATATGAAAATAAGTATGTCGCACTTCATTGCTCTGTAGATGCAATCGTACCGACCTGGGCGTTCATGTTGCTTACTTCATATTTGAAGCCGGTAGCAATGAAAGTTGTGTTTGGTAATATTCGTGCATTAAATAACACAATAATTGCCGAAGTAATAGATCAGCTGGATATTACTGCATTTCAAGACGGCAGAGTTATTATTAAGGGATGTTCAGATTTGGACGTGGATGAATCAGCTTATGTCGAACTGATGAATAAATTAATGCCCGTTGCGAAATCTATAATGTTCGGGGAGCCATGTTCCACCGTTCCATTGTATAAAAGGAAATAGTCTCCAAAAAAAACACCCTCTACCATGAGTCTATTCAAAGCAGAGGGTATTAATTGTTAGATAGCGTTAATTTATTTGATAACGATTCTTTTATTGGAGATAAGGTCACCCTTAGTTATTCTAATAAAGTAGATTCCAGCTTCAAAAGCTGAAGCATCCAATGTTGTTTTAAAAATTCCAGAAAGTTCTTTAGTAATACAGACTTGACCAAGCGCATTAACTAATTCCATTTTACCGGTCAATTTTTCACTCGATTCAATTGTCAAAACTGAATTAACTGGATTAGGATACATTTGAAAAGCAAGCGGGTTTTCAACTACGCTGCTTGCTGATCCAATTTCATAACTGAAATCGTCTGTGTACATCCAATCTAGTATTCTCAAAGTTTGTGTTGCATCATCTACAACTAAATGGATAAAACCCTCCTTCATTACGTTATAAAGCATAATTCGGATATAAAAGTCTTGTCCGTCTGTAATATTGGAATTGACCCCAAAAGAGTTATCCCAAAATGTAGCGGGAACGTCTTCTTCCCAATCGGCAAGGCTTGTAGAACCATTTACAAATGATTCTCCTCCACCGTACACAATAAACCCGGTACCCGTTGACCCAATATCATAACATCCTTCAGCAAAAATTGGTGTAATTTCTAAACTGTTAGCCGCTCCATTGATAACAAAATCATCTTGACCATTTCCGTCCATATCTAAATTTACCGGCACATTAATGTTGTAAATAATTCCAGACCCGAAGTCTTCATAGGTTGTGGTAGCGCTTGCAAATAATGGTGCTGCAAGCAAAAGAGTAAAAAGTTTTTTCATGAGTATAAGTGTTGGTGTATGTAAAAGACGACACTAAGTCTTTATTAGTTGTCTCACAAGTATGTATAAAATGTTGTATTCCTAAAGCAGATTTCCGTAATTTTAAAACTCTAAACAATGAAGTGTCTTAAACATATACACTCTTGGCTCATCACAGGTATATCTATCATTGTCATTGGTGGCTGTGCTCGCTCTACACCAGAGTTGTTAAATATGGATATAGATTCTCCTATTAACGAAGTAATTATCGTTCATTCTAATCCTGATGAAAGCTCTGGTCAGTTTAAGCTTAATCGAGCGTTGAACGATTCAATTTTAAGTAACCGCCTTAACTTACAAGCCAGCTCCGATGAGAATCGGTTGAACCATTTTTCATCAATTGGAAATAATTATTATATCTACCTGGCCACGGATTCTTTGGGTAAGAAGGAGCTTCAGATAATCAAAGATTCGATAGCCATCCATACGGATAGTAAACGATATTTTGTTTTATCAAAAAACATGGCCTGGTGCAATAATAGAAGCCTATTTCATAAAATAAAAACAGAAAGAAGCCGGAGTGGCGAATACACCGACAATAATTTTTGGACCGATCTTGAGCCTATGTTTAAAAAGTTGAAGCAAGAGGTTTATTTTATCGGAGGAGGTATGGCAAGGGATATTGGAGATGATGGCTACTTATACTTTGCCTATGAAAACATTCACCTAGTTGGAACAGGAATTGGGGAGTCTGCAGAATCAAATGTGTTGAAGATAAATCTTCATGAAAATGATGAGATTAGTATCGAGTTACATTTACAGAATTCAGACAGCATTTTAGATTTAAAAACTTATAAGTTGCCTTTTTCTAGACAGAAAAAGTCCTCGCTGAAACTATTTTTTCAAAAGCTCAACGAGGACTCATACTAGTTATGTTAAGAGCCGGCCGGATTGACCAACTCTTGTCTTAAAATTTAGATTATTGTGAT
>JBLIOB010000051.1:0-19039 GCA_047639575.1 Parvicellaceae bacterium | reverse complement strand
ACTTCGTAGAAGATCTTAAAAAACGAGGCTACATTCAAGACGATTTGAAACCTGATGGCGATAAGGGTGGAATGTCTATTACAGCTAAAACGGAAAGAGCTATTCGAAAAAATGCTTTAGATCAAATATTCGGAAAATTAAAAAAGCAAGGTTCAGGAAATCATAAAACTAAGCACAGTGGGCTAGGAGATGAGCATACTGGTGATTATAAAGATTATCAATTTGGAGATTCAATTGATAAAATTTCCATGACCGAAAGCTTGAGAAATGCCCAAGTCAATCATGGAATAGGTGAGTTTATGTTGTCCGAAAGCGATCTTGTGGTTGAAGATTCGCATCATAAAGCTCAAATGAGCACCGTGCTAATGATTGATATTAGTCACAGTATGATTCTTTACGGAGAAGATAGAATTACTCCAGCAAAGAAAGTAGCAATGGCATTGGCCGAGTTAATTACAACTCGCTATCCCAAAGATTCCTTGGAAATAATCGTTTTTGGAAACGATGCTTGGACGATTAAAATTAAGGATTTGCCATATTTGAATGTAGGTCCATATCATACCAATACAGTTGCTGGCCTTCAGTTGGCAATGGATTTATTAAGAAGAAAAAGAAACACGAATAAGCAAATATTCATGATTACGGATGGCAAACCAAGTTGTTTGAGAATGCCAGATGGACAATACTATAAAAACAGTGTAGGGCTAGATGATTTTATTGTTGAGAAGTGCTATAACATGGCTGCTCAAGCAAGAAAACTTCATGTTCCGATAACGACATTTATGATTGCTCAAGACCCTTATCTGCAATCATTTGTAGAAGAGTTTACAGCAACCAATAAAGGAAAAGCATTTTATACTGGTTTAGAAGGATTAGGTGAAATGATATTCCATGATTACGAAACCAACAGAAAGAAAAGAATTAAATGAGTGAGATTACAAACATCAAAACTTTTGGCGAATTAAAAAAAGCTGGATATCAGTCAAAGTCTATTAAGGACGAGCTAAGGGCGAACTTGATTACAAACCTTAAAGTAGGTAAAAAGACTTTTGATGGAATTCATGGTTATAATCATACCGTAATTCCTGAGCTTGAAAGAGCTATTCTTTCTAAGCATAACATTAATCTTTTAGGTTTAAGAGGCCAAGCTAAAACTAGATTAGCCAGGCACATGACGAAACTTTTGGATGAATGGATTCCAGTGGTTGAAGGTTCTGAAATTAATGATGATCCTTTTAAACCGATCAGCATATTCGCTAAAGACCTTATGGATGAAAAAGGGGATAATACACCAATCAGCTGGCTCCATCGTGATGAACGATTTTTCGAGAAATTAGCAACTCCTGATGTTACGGTAGCGGATTTAATTGGAGATATTGATCCTATAAAAGCGGCTAATTTAAAGTTAAGCTATGCGGATGAACGCGTGCTTCACTTTGGCATGATTCCAAGAGGTAATCGATGCATATTTGTGATCAATGAGCTGCCAGATTTGCAGGCTAGAATTCAAGTGTCTTTATTTAACATCTTAGAAGAAGGAGATGTCCAGATCAGGGGGTTTAAATTAAGAATGCCGTTAGATCTGCAGTTTGTGTTTACTGCAAATCCAGAAGACTATACGAATAGAGGAAGTATTGTTACTCCTTTAAAAGATAGAATCGGATCTCAAATATTAACGCATTATCCTGAGTCAATAGAAATTGCTAAAACAATTACTGCCCAGGAAGCAAAACTACAGCAGGACCGTGCTATAAAGGTTCATGTTCCTACATTAGCAAAAGACTTATTGGAGCAAATCGGATTTGAAGCAAGAGAAAGTGAATATATCGATCCTAAGAGTGGAGTAAGTGCTCGAATGAGTATCACTGCATTTGAAAACTTAGTCAGTACAGCAGAAAGAAGAGTCCTTTTGGAGGGCGGTTCGTCCACGCAAATTCGTTTTAGTGATTTCATGGGTGTTATTCCTGCCATTACTGGAAAGGTAGAATTGGTCTATGAAGGAGAGCAGGAGGGAAGTCAGTTCGTTGCTGAATCTTTAATTGGTGCAGCAGCTAACACATTATTTCCAGATTACTTTCCAAAAGTGGAAAAGCTGGAAAAGGAAGATGAACGTGGTCCTTACGATGGATTAATTTCTTGGTTCTTCGAAGAGTCTAACTTTGAATTATTGGACGACTCGAGTGATAAAGAATATGCTGAAAAGTTATCTTCTATTCCACCACTTCAGCGGTTGATTGAAGAATTCCAATCAGGCCTTCCGGATGAAGACATTAATTTTATGAAGGAGTTTTTACTTTGGGCATTAGTAGAAAATAAGAAGCTGAGCAAAGAGCGGTTTTCAGAAGGTCTTACATTTAACGATATGTACGGTGGATATTTGAGTGGAATGAACTAGAATTACTTATAATTCAACATAAAATCTTCTTGTAAAATAGTCTTTAATCTAGCCAGTAATTCATCTGCATTATCTTTAGAGAAAATGATCGGTGGCTTGATCTTCAGCGCATTGTTGTCTTTACCATCAGTGCTCATCAAAATGGCATAATCTTTCATCCTATTAGCTATATATGTAGCTTTTTCCGGTAAAGGATTCTTCTTGCTATCTACTAGCTCAAAGCCAAGAAATAAGCCTTGTCCTCTTACATCTCCAATAATTGGATAGTCCGCTTGAAGCTTATTCAATTCCGATTTTAAATAATTCCCCACCACGCGAGAGTTCTCCTGGAGTTTTTCATCTTTTACCACGCGCAGAACTTCTTTTCCAATAGCGCAACTTACAGGGTTTCCTCCAAACGTATTGAAATACTCCATTCCATTGGCAAATTTTTCAGCAACTTCTTTTGTACATACTACTGCTGCTAATGGATGTCCGTTTCCTATAGGCTTGCCAATAGTTACGATATCAGGAATAACATTATGCAATTGAAATCCCCAGAAGTGAGAACCGGCTCTTCCTAGTCCAACTTGAACTTCATCAGAAATACAAAGTCCGCCAGCTTTTCTTACTGCTTTATAAGCTAGTTTCAAATAGTCTTTAGGCAATTCTACTTGCCCACCACAACTGATGATGCTTTCACAAATAAACGCTGCCACATTTCTACCTTTAGTCTGAATACTTCCAATCTGTTCTTGTACATGAGCAGCATATTTTGGCCCCGTATTTCTTCCTTGATAAATGCCCCTGTAAGTATCTGGTAATGGAACAATATGTGTATGTTCGGGCGCACCTTTTCCGCCTTTACTATCAAACTTATAGGAGCTTATGTCTATACATCCATTGGTATTACCGTGATAACCGATCTCAACCGCAATAATGTCTTTTTGATCCGACCAAACTTTGGCCATTCGCATCGCTAATTCATTGGCTTCACTTCCTGAATTAACAAAATGAACAACTGATAATTCATCTGGAAAAGTGGCTAAAAGTTCCTCGGCAAAGTCAGTGATATTCTGATGTAGATAGCGCGTATTGGTGTTTAAAACTCCCATTTGCTGCTGACCAGCTTTTACTACTCTTGGATGCTCATGTCCTACATGGGCAACGTTGTTTACGGTGTCTAAATACTTCCTTCCCGTTTCATCAATCAGATGAATTCCTTGTCCTCGAACCATGTTTAATGGTTGATCATAAGATAGACTCAGGCTTTTTCCAAGATGCTCCGTACGAAAGGACTTTATCTCTCTTTTGTCTTTTTTACATTCTAGATTCAGACCTGTCTCCTGAAATAATGTATTCGGGTTAGGGCAGACGCTTAGCCAAATGGCTTTCTCATTAGGATAACACACACCAGGATAATTGTGTTGGTTCCCCAATAAATCTAACATTACTTGAAGATGTAAATGAGGTACCCAGTTCCCATTTTCAGTTGAATCTCCAATGGTTGCTACTATATCTCCTTTGGATATTGGATCTCCAGCTTTTAGAGAATCTAAACTCGTCTTTGATAAATGACCATAAAGACAGTAAAAAGGGACGCCATTATCTGTTTTGTGTTGAAGAATTATAGTCGGTCCATAGTCTTTATCAAAATCATTGTTGTAAGAAGTAATAACCTTACCATCAAGGGGTGCATGAATGGAAGTTCCTGCATCTAACCAGAAATCTACACCTAAGTGAACTGTTCTGTATTCTGGTCCACTGTTACCTTCTTTAGAATAAGCATTGGTGCTGTAAAATGGTCTGACTTCTCCGTATCCTCCAGCTATTATCGAATTATCATGTTCGTTTTTAAGACAATTGAATTTATAATCACTCAATTTGATATCAGTATATTCATGTTTTCCTCCTAACCAATTGCTTGATACGCTTAAGTCGATATTTTGAACTTTGTTGAATTCGAGTTCTGGAATGAAATCGTTTAAGCTTAAGTTTTGAGCGGTTATCCATTTATGGAATTCATCATGGTGCGGGTGGGCAGAATAACCACAAGCTTCTCTAAACGCATAATGTGCGATATTTTCATCTACTAACACCCATTTATTAAGGGCTTCCCACGCTGGTGCCTCACTCACTATTAAATACGTGTTTTCTGGCTCCTTTTTCTTATTAATTGCAGATTTAGTAACTGTAATCACTAATTGCATGGCAGTCAAAGTATATAAGTGTTTCAATTCATTCTCCATTAACGGAAACGGATCATTATAGCCTCTAACAATAGAAGTAGCAGTATTTAATGGATCTGGTTGGTGCATGATGGCATAGGCCAATGTTACGGCTAAATCGTTAATCGTTTGGGTATAGACGGCATCTCCAAAATCAATAATTGATTTTACATCGGGATTGATCAAATCATCAGACACCACTATATTATTATCGTTAACGTCATTATGGACGATGCTTTTCCGAAGATTTTGATATTCTTCTTGAAATTTTTCAAAGTTGTTTTGGAAATAAGTTGCTATTTCTCTTTGTCTCTCATTGAATAAAATGACATAGTCAGAAGTCCATCCAGATTTAGCTACATCCCATTCTAAATGTCGGTGAGCTTTTTCATTTTTAAAAGTCGAAAGGATCTTTGTAAGCTTTCCTGCCTGAGTTCCTAGACTATTAAGTAAATCAGATTTTATTGGATTGACAGAGGACCATAAGCGTCCATCGATCCACGAAAGGAGTCTAACTTTACGAATGATGCCGTCTTCATCGGTAATTTCACTGATGAATTTTCCTTCCTTATCAGGATGTGTAATTGGAGCTATAATTGATTCTTCACTGTTCTCAATAAACTGCAAAAGTTCTTGTTGAAAAGCTAAGAATTCTATGTCCTCATCTGGTCTACTTATTTTTAATAAATAGCTGTCGGATTCTGATTTTAGCCAAAAATTAAAATCAACTTCTCCCGGGAGTTGTTTAAGTTCACCTTCCCACCCATACAGAGATTTAGCAATAATTGCTGCTTGGTCCAACTCAATTTTAATAGATTGATAATCTACATTCATTGCCATCAGTTAAAAAATTCGACTTCATTATCGAGGATTAAAAATAAAGAAATTGAACACTTCAGGTTAATGAATAGGCATTATGTTTTACAAAGAAGAAGTGATGTTGAAATAGGACATACAACAGTGGGCTGATTAGAACCAAGCAAACCATCCAAAATCATAGATCCCTTGGTATTCAGTTGGAATCTCTTTCATGATAGAGTCTTTTCCAGTAAGTCGATTCCTATACAAATATTCTGGGTCTAAAATTGAGTCATTTCCAATAGAGTCAGTTTCAAAACGGAAACCAATATTTGCTACTTCAAATAGTGAATCTCCTTGCCATCGATTTTTATAGATTGCATTATAAGGTGGATGGCCATAGTCAGTTGTGTAGACGTGCTCTGTAATGGCATTGAAGTCTGCGTTAAATGTACCTGTATGCTCTTCTAAGTTTAAGGTTCCGTTCGTATTCAAATAAATGCGGTGATGATTTCTTGGGCAACAGCCCATTCCGCTATAAGTATTCACTAGATAGTCTAAATCACCATCAAAGTCCACATCAATAAGAGTATCGCTTCCGTAATAGTCATATACTTCATACTCTTCAGCTTCTATAATTAATTGCCCTTTACTGAAGTGAAGAAGAAAGTGGCTTCTTTTTTCTTCGTCCCCAGCTATTTCATATCCGTAGATTGACCATAATGAATCCATGCCTAGCATATAAGATCTACCATAATAGCTCTCGGTCCAACCAATAGATATTGACCTAAGGTTAATCTCTTCAACTGACATTATATCTGTAGCAGTAAGTGTTCTGGAAACTCTGTAGGGCACAGTATCAAGTTGGACATTGATAATTGTATCTACTTTGAGCATGACTGTTGTAACTCTAGTATTGAGCTTTGGCTCCGACATTTGAGAGCAGCCAATTAAGACAGGAAGTATTAATATTAAGGGAATCAACCATTTCATGGTTGTAATGTCGAGAATCTTGTCAAGATTGACACTAACGGTTTAGTATTCGCTAACCCTAATGTTTTATTCGTTAATAGATTTTAATGCGGAACTGTTACCTTCGCGATATGGCTGGTAAAAAAGGACGTGGTGTAAAATTGGTTATTGTATTTGTCGCTGTTGGTTTAGTTGTTTGGTTTCTCTGGTTCATGGTGAGCTTATTTACAGGTGGGGAAAGTCAAAAAACGGTGACTATAGCGCTTGAATTAAATGGTGAGAAATATGTTTATGCCGGCAACGGATTTTTAGTTGAGAACGCCATAGGAAAAGGGGAGGCCCCAATGCTTATCCCTAATAGAGGGTTTTATAAAATAGATGGAGCATACTTTTTAGCTCCTGGCAATATGGATCCGTTCGTTAATATTTTAAGTGGAAATTTTGGCTTCATGAAGAAGCAGGAACCTAGCTTTGATGGATACGCATTTGAAGGGGACTTTGATGAAGATTGGGAGATTTCTGACAAGCAATATTCCAATGAGGCAACAGATAAAATTGGTGTAATGAAAAGCCTCGTTAATCTTACCTTAAAAGATACATCAGGTACCAAAGAGTATTTGATTAGTTGGTTTAGAAACGATGGGCAGGCACCCATTAAAAACTGCGTTGAAAAAAGCGTCTGGATAGATGCTAGTTACAAACCAGGTACAACAACTTATACCACGGATGATGTTATTTTGATTCCTTTAAATGATCTAGTTGACTTTTATAATCCGAATGCAATCGTTACATATGAAGATGATGTTGTAATGATTAAGTTGAACTAGCTACGATTTAGCTACTGCTTGATAAAAAGTTAAAAAAGTACAGTCAATGTCCATGAATAGGGTGACTAAAACATCTACAATTGATTAGAAAGTTTTACTATGAATCGTTTATCCGCTATATTTTCTGCTTACTTACAATCGAACAAATTGACCGTGTGAAACGGACCCATTTTGAGTTTCTACTTGAATTAAAAAAGAGCCCGCAGACAGGCCAGAAATATCTATTTGATTTTCTGGTTGATCCAGACTAGTCATAAGTTGACCGAAAATATTATATATTTTGATAGAATTAATAAGATCTTCAGTTTTAACCGTTATTAGATCAATTGCCGGATTAGGAAAAATTATTTTGATTCCATAGTTGCTTACCCAGATGTGTTAAAATCAAGCGACACACTGAAGCTTTTGAAAATTGAGTATGGACACATGAAAGGCTCTTGTGGTCCACAAATGGATAGCGTAGTATTTCAATATATAGAATAGAAACATGGGTTGGGTTGGCTCCGATCAAACCATAATCAATCTCACACTTCTACCTAAAAATAAAAACCGCTTTAAAATGCTCTTCTTTAAGCGGCTATCTATTGAGCGGCAAAGCCTCCACTTCCTTGTGCTGCCTGGCCTTACAAACGAATGCAATAAGCAGGCAAACAAATCCAATAACCGCTCTCAGGTCTCTAAGTTAGTTGTAAAAAGTTACGCTATTTCACTTTGTGGAAAAACCCTAGGAATTTGTGGAAAATTGTAAGCGCACGATCAATCGTCAGAATTTCACTTCGTAAAATGGAAACCTGGGATAATAAAAAGGAAAATGACATGCCAAAAAGTATAGGTTCTATCGCATCTATACAGAACATACCTTTGTTTTGAAGAAAACTCGTGATTTCCGAATCGTTAACTAGCTGATAATCAAAAAAAACATTTCTGAAATTGCCTTAGAGTTTGTCAAAATCCGCAGATGAGACAGAACCAAATATGACAATTCATATTTAGCTTTTTTTGCTGTTTGGTGGTAGGTAACGATAGCTATACAAAAAGAGCCGTGATCAGAATTTTAATCCTACTTACTAGCCCATCTGTCTTGGTTTTTCAAAGCTTTATCGAAGTGGTTATTATTCCCTATTTTTAACTCCGATGAGGCGAAAACTCATCCTAATCATTAAACATAACGATCAACCTATACACTAACACTTATGAAGAAAAATTATCTACTCTTAATTTTATCATTCTTTCTACTTTCTACTGGATGGACTCAAGTAACGAATATGGCAGGTCCTGTCAGCTGGAAAGCAAAAGTGAAATTGGTTGCGCCACCGGTTGAAGTTATGCCAGCATTCGACATGAACCAGCAATTATTGGAAGATTCAATAAACAATGCGAATAAAGTTGGACCGTGGCGTTTTGGCTTTAACCATTATGTTGATTTAAACCTGAACAATTCTGGATTATGGACCTCATTGCCTAATGGTGATCGTATTTGGCGCATTGAATTAAAATCTGCTAATGCGTTAACTATTAATTTAGTTTTCGATTTATTCGATATTCCTGATGGTGGGTTCGTTTATTTATATGACAAGGACCGAACTAACCGTGTTGGAGCATACACCAGCAGAAATAATAACCCAGAGCAAAAGCTTGGAACTGAGCTCGTTCATGGAGATCACATTGTTCTAGAATATTACGAACCACAAGCTGTGCAAGGGCAAGGTCAATTGAAAATTGGAGCTGTAACCCATGGTTATCGAGAACTTGGAACCTATGCAAATTCATTAGGAAACAATCTTATGAAAGCCTTAAACTCATCAGGCGACTGTAATATAGATGTCAACTGTCCTTTAGGAACTGGTTGGGAAGATCAAATTCGTTCAGTAGCGATGATTGTTGTTGGTGGTAACGGAATTTGTACTGGAGCACTAATTAACAATGTTTCTTGCGATTTTACACCCTACTTTTTAACCGCAAACCACTGCTACAGTGGAAGTATAGCAACATGGTCATTCCGTTTCAATTGGGAGAGCCCTCCTGGAACAGAATCTTGTGCAACTACTGCGGGTAGTACCGATCCAGGTGGTCCTTATGATCAAACGTCTAATGGAGGAACAGTGCGTGCAAACGACTCTGGTTCAGATTTCTTATTACTGGAAATGAACATGTTATTGGCCGAGGCGCAAAGCTGGAACGTATTTTTTGCAGGTTGGGATAATAGCGAAACTGCTCCTACTCAAGTAACAGGAATTCATCACCCAAGTGGTGACGTAAAGAAAATTTGCCAAGATGGCGGAGCTATTTTCGATACGTGGAACTTTAATGGCGATCCAAATACGGAGGTTTGGCGAATTAACGATTGGACTCAAGGGGTTACCGAGCCTGGGTCATCTGGTTCTCCATTATTCGATCAAAATGGAAGAATTATTGGTGATTTATCAGGAGGAACTGCTGCTTGTAGTGGAACCAATGACAATGGAGGATATGATGGATATGGCCGTTTTGGAGTTTCCTGGACTGGAGGCGGATCAGCAGCTACTAGAGTACGAGATTGGTTGGATCCTGCCAACACTTCAACAACTAATGACGGTTGTGATCCAAATGCTCCCGTTTCTGCAGATGATGCTGGAATTCAAAGTATTGTTGATCCAACTGGGAACTTATGTGGAACTGGAAGTTTTATACCTCAAGTGGAACTGCATAACTACGGAAGTGCATCATTATCTTCGGTTACCATTAATTATGATTTAGATGGTGGAACGAACCAAGTTTTTAACTGGACAGGAACTTTGGCCAGTGGAGGAACAACACCAGTAGTATTACCAACAATGACAGCTGGAAATGGCGCTCACGTTTTTAACGTTTCAACAGCCTTGCCAAATGGAAATGCAGATGGGAACACAGCTAACGATGCTGACCTATCTAATTTCAATGTACTTCTCGCGGGGCAATTAATTGACTTTACGCTTGATCTAGACTGCTGGGGTTCTGAAGTAACATGGACGGTAGAAGATGCATCTTCAAATGTTTTGTATTCTGGAGGGCCCTATACTGATCTTTCGCCTGGCGGTGCTGGACAAATTACAGAGCAATGGTGTTTAGATGCCGGCTGTTATGACTTCACCATCAATGATTCTTATGGTGATGGAATGTATGGTTCGCAATATGGTTCATGTACAGCAGATGGTACTTATCAGATTACTGATGCATCGAGTACAGTGCTTGCCTCAATGATTGCAGCTAATTCAGATTACGGAAATCAGGAGATCAACAACTTCTGTGTGTCCTCGCCTTGTCCTACGATTACAGTAACAACGACTGGAACTGATGTTTCTTGTAATGGCGTATGTGATGGAAGTGCAACGGTAACGGTATCCGGAGGAACAGCTCCTTATACTTATTCATGGTCTTCTAGTGGAACTTCAGCTACAGAAACTGGACTTTGTGCTGGTACATATACTGTCACAGTAACTGATGCGAACGGATGTACTGGAAATGAAGTTGTAACGATCAATGAGCCTTCGGCTACTTTCGTTACTACAACATCAACAGATGCTTCTTGCAATGGAGGTTGTGATGGTAATGCAACAGCAACTGGTGGCGGAGGAACTCCTCCTTACACTTATTTATGGTCGTCAGGTGGAACATCTGCTACAGAAACCGGACTTTGTGCTGGTACATATACGGTAACGATAACGGATGCGAATGGATGTACTGCGAATGATGCAGTTCTTATCAGTGAGCCTTCAGCGGTAATTGTTACTATATCATCAACCGATGTTTCATGTAACGGAGCTTGTGACGGAACTGCGTCAGCAAATGCAACTGGAGGAACAGCTCCTTACACTTATTTTTGGTCTCCTTCTGGTGGAGCAACTGGAACATTAACAGGACTTTGTGCTGGATCTTATACCGTAACAGTAACTGATGCAAATGGATGTACGACCAATCAAGTAGTTATAGTTAATGAGCCTTCGGCTGCATTTGTTACCACAACATCGACCGATGCCTCTTGTAATGGAGTTTGTGACGGCACTGCAATAGCAACTGGAGGTGGAGGAACCCCTCCTTACACTTATTCATGGTCTTCTGGTGGAAACTCAGCTACAGCAACGGGACTTTGTGCAGGTACGCATGCAGTAACAATAACTGATGCAAATGGATGTACGGCAAACGATCTCGTGATTATTAACGAGCCTTCTGCGGTTATTGGCAATACAACAACTACCGATGAAAATTGTGGTTTGTGTGATGGCTCTGCAACGGTAGTTGCCTCAGGTGGCTCAAGTCCTTATACCTACTCATGGCCTTCTGGTGGAGCATCGACTACAGAAACTGGACTTTGTGCTGGAGGACATACGGTTAATATAACGGATGCGAATGGATGTACTGGCTCAGAAATTGCTTCTATTAATAGTGGAGGCGGTCCAACAATTACCACTTCATCAACTGATGTAAGTTGTAATGGTGTATGTGACGGTACAGCTACCACCAGCATTTCTGGAGGAACACCTCCATACACCTATCAATGGGATGCAGCGGCAGGGAGTCAAACTACTGCAACGGCTACTGGTTTATGTGCAGGAACATATTCTATAACTGCAACCGATGCGATTGGATGCTCTGGTGCTTCCAATGTAACCATTAACGAACCATCGGCTGTATTCGGAACTACATCATCTACAGACGCAACATGTGGAAATTGTAATGGAACTGCAACCGTAATAGGTGGTGGTGGAAACCCTGGTTATTCATATCAATGGGATGCAGCAGCAGGAAATCAAACGACTGCAACAGCTACCAATTTATGTGCTGGATCCTATAGTGTAATCATTACCGATGCAAGTGGGTGTGCAGCAAATGAAGTAGTTACCGTTGTGGCAACAGGTGCTCCTTCAGTAAATGCTACAACAACCGATGTTTCATGTAACGGAGCTTGTGACGGTTCTGCAACGATAACGCTCAGTGGTGGAACATCGCCATTTACATACTTATGGTCGTCTGGAGGAAACGGAGCTACGGAAACTGGACTTTGTGCAGGAACTTATACGGTGGATGTTACGGACGCAAGCGGATGTACTGCAAATGATGTAGTTACCATCAACGAGCCTACTTCGGTTATTGGAAACATAACAACTACTGATGAGAATTGTGGTTTATGTGATGGTACTGCAACCATAGTTGCATCAGGAGGAACTGGTCCATATACCTACTCATGGTCTTCAGCAGGAACTAGTTCTACGGAAACAGGACTTTGTGTTGGTACTTATATCGCGACTATTGTTGACGCAAACGGATGCACAGGATCCGCGACTGCTACAATAGGCAGCAGCGGTGGTCCAACTCTTACAACTACATCAACTGACGTGAGCTGTAATGGTGCATGTGATGGTGCAGCTACAGTTAATGCTTCAGGAGGAGCAGCGCCATATACTTATTTATGGTCAACTGGAGGAAATGGAGCTACCGAAACTGGATTGTGCGCTGGAACATACACCGTAACAGTTACTGACGCTAGTGGATGTGCTACTGCAGTGATCATTACTATCAATGAGCCTGCCGCTATTGCGTTGACTGCAACAACTACAGATGAATCAGCAGGAAACGATGGTGCAATTGATTTAACAGTAACAGGCGGAACAACTGCTTACACATACAGCTGGAGTAACGGATTAACAACTGAAGACCTCAGCGGATTGGTTGGCGGATCCTACACGGTTATTGTTACCGATGCAAATGGTTGTGTGGACTCTTTAGTTGTGTCGGTTAATTCTTCAGTGGGTATTAAAGATCAGCAAGATAATGGAATCAACTTTAACATTTATCCGAATCCAGGTGATGGATACTTCAACATACTGCTAAGTGACTTGCAAGATGAAGACATTTCAATTGACCTTGTGGATGTTCAGGGCAAACTGATTTGGAGTGCTCTAATCCGTGGATTGACCGGTGATCATTTAAAAACAATAGACTTGACTAACGAGTCTAATGGCGTTTACTTCTTAAGAATTATTAATCAGGAGACAGTATCTTCAGCCAAAATAATTAAGCAGTAGGTATACAATATATTAGCATAAACAGCCCCTTAGAAAGGGGGCTGTTTATGCTAACAATGCTAAGTCCGCTGAAGGAGAATCGAAACATATGTATTGTAAGTAAAAAGGCGTTTTGCCAAAGGAAATCAATCCACTAGGAGTGGGATACATATTGGAAGCTATCACTTTTGAAGTAAAAGCTTTAGAGAATGGTATATTTTCTGAACTTGGTGCAATTAAATAGTTAGTTGACTGAATAGAATAAGCCAGCAGGAAAAAAATGTTAATCTAAAATAGGAGAAACAGTAATAAAATAGCTGCTTTTGGATCGTATTAAACTTTCTCAGTAACCGAAAGTTTGGCACTTCGAAATCGCATTCTTTTCATTTGCAAAACGTAGCCAAATAAAACAACCTTAAATGAAAAATAGACTTTTTAAACTTTTTGTACTAATAGCGGCTGGATTCGTACTTACAAACTGCAGCAATTCAATCGAAAAGAATGATAATCGAATAAATAATAGCATTCAATCTGAAAAACCAATTGAGCTAACTTTAGCTGTTTCTGAAGAATTGGTTAATTATTTAGGCGTTTGGAGTGGCCCTGACTATTATCCTCTTGTTGAACTTACTCATTTGCATGATAAAATCAATATTCGTGAATGTTATGGATTAGATGCTGAAATTGGAACTGAATATCCTGGGGACTACGAAAACGGATCAGTAATAGCTATTGGGGAAGAAGAAAAATTTTACAAATGGACATTGCCTACCTTTAAATTTGTTGACCAAAACATGGATACATTAATATTTAACTCTGGCGTTGGCCCTGTTGAACTTGTAAAAACAAATGAGTCAATGCCAATTATTGACTACCTCCCTCCTATAAACAATGATTAAATAAACTGGTTATCGGCACATGTAATTAATGGACAGATAGCTTTTAGTATGAATTCCTAATATTCTTTAAAAACTTCAGAAGGTTTGCGATAGTTGTAAAAGGTTGGTTGGGTGCGTATGTGTAATATACATATGATCAATTAGTTCGAAAAAATCAGGTGACAACTGAAATTTTAACTATTTATATTTCTGACTTAAGTGCTGACGTTTACTTTTTACAGACTATTACTGGTAATAATGAAGAGATCACAAAGAAATTGGTTAAGCTTTGAAAGAACTAGCCACAAGAAATAAACCTAACACCCTTCTCCAAATCGGGGCCAGCAAAGAACCTAATTAACTGGCTCAATCAAATCACCATTCCAAAATTTCCATCCCAGTCTTATGATTGTACTTCTTTCTTCTCCTTTTAAGAAATTCTCCGGTAAATGGGTTGATTAAATACTCTTTGGTGGAGTAAGGTGAATGCCGTGCGCCACGTCTTCTTTGCTTTTTTGACTTGACTTGATGAACTGATATAAAGTAAGATATTGAATCATGTGCTTCATTATCCTCATCGATGAAACTAAAAAGCGATTCATCAAATTCTCCTTTTAATCCATTTTGCTGGGCAACACGGAAGGCGGCTTTATCAGTTAAGATCATACATGAATTTGTTGGATGGAATCCAAGTGAGAAGATATTATAGACTTCATAAGTAATTGTATCTACAAAGTCCCAGATATTCAAATCGCGCCAATTAGCAAGTTCAGGGTGATATTGCGCCTTAGTAAGATGTTCTGCATAATTTTTAGAAGATGGATCTCCAGAAAAGACTCCTGTGAATAGGACCATTTTTTTTAAATACAGGGGCCAATGTCGTTCATGATAGCTGTATCTGCGGCCATTTTAATCATGTCACTTTTTGTAAGTGTTGTTATCTCAACAACTTGATTTGCTTGTTTTCCTGGAGTTTGCCCAATGCCAAAACAGAATAAAAAGAGCAAGAAATAGAGCTCAAGAGTGCTTCATTAGTAGAGTTTACCAATTGATATTATACTCAATAAAAGATATTAATTTGAAATTATTGAAGAAATATTAAGACTGCTCTTCTTCTAATAAAATCTCATCAGACTGAACAGGAATCTGCATTCTCTCCTTGTCAATGTTCTCTCCACCAAGTCCTGGGCATGGGGCATGTGTTGCGCACGAAGCCATAATCATACCTAGTCCTCCAACTATCAGTAGTGTTTTTACAATTTTCATTTGTTTTCCTTTAAGTTATCCTGCTTTAGACCAGTAAGATAGGACTTTTTTTTTGACTTAAAGAATTGAGTTTATATTTCAGATTGATTCAATTTACGCTGATGAAACAAACGAGATTGCGCGATTAGAACGGCTAAGCCTTTAAATCGTCCTTCTGCAGATGGCGGTGAGAAATTAGTTGATTAATTATCTAATTTCTATAAGGAACAACTCTACTCACCGAAGCTTTTAGCGAAGTTGAAAGTTCCGGTCTAACTTCTAAAGTTCTGAGACTTCAGAACCTTCTAATCTTAAACTTGTACTTATCTTACACCAAAATTCCGAAATGAAACGATTTGCACTTCCAATTCTGTCTATTCTATTAATCAGTATTGCTATGATGCAACCGGCTGAAGTAATTGGTCAGACTTATAAATCGGAGGAAGGTAAATTCAAAATTAAATTTCCTGGAGCAATTGATATAACAGAAAAGGAGAAAGAAAAGTACAAGACTACGCAGATTACTTGCACGGTTAACGAAAACGTATATTTCGTTGTTTGTACTACTCATTCCGCTCCGATGAAAAAACCTAAAGAGTTGGCTAAAGTTTCTTTGGATTCTTTTGTAGAAAGTTTAAGTGGTAAAATAAGCACTAAATCAGATTGGGACATAAAAGGAAATTCTGGGTACATTGCTGTAATCAACATAGATAAAACGTCAGTAATTCATTATCGTGTAGTGATAGTCGGGCAAATTCAATATCAAGTTGTAGTCATTGGTAAAAAGACTAATTACGAGGAGGAAGTCGCGAAAAAGTTTTTTAAATCTTTTAAAATCTGCAAATAGCCGGTGAAGGAGAGGTTAGAACGGCTTCGCCTTTAGTGCGTCATCCTTCGGATGACTGCTAGAAATTAGATTATTAACTAACAACGAACGCAGTGAGTGATCTAACTTCTAACAGGAGCAAAGCTCCACTCTAATTTCTATTAAACTACTTAATACGTCCTGTTTCTTCCCGATTCCCAGCCTTATCCTTAGCATCGAAGCCTTTTAATTTACCGAAAGCATATTGTATTCTAATTTGCCAGAAGTGGGTGTCATACCGATCTTTGTATTGAACTTCGAAACCTTCTAGGTTCGATTTACCTTGCTCGATGTAAGAAGATAAAATGTCGTTTCCAGTTAAGCTCAGGCTTAATGCATCATCAAAGAACTTCTTAGTAATGGTTGCATTTAAACCATAGATCTTCTGATATTCGAAGATTCCTTCCAAGCCGCTTGAAGTCCACCAAAAGGTTCCTTGTATGGAGAAGTTCCAAGGGAGCTGAACCTCATTGTATACATACCAATTAAACGATGGAACTGATATTTCTCTTAGTTCACCTGTTCCTGGATCATTAAAATTGTAGGTGGTGTAGGCATACCCAATCCCGTTATAGGTGGTCCATTTCTTGGTCTGATAGGGAAGAGTTAGATCAATATTAAATGACTGTCCAAAATTGATGTTTTGGTCTTGCACCAAGAATCCGTTGGTTATTAAATTACGCTCTACCATTGTTAAACGTTCTTTCGGGGTTCTGGTATAGCCAATCTCAATAGATGCAGCCTCTAGATACGTTAATGATGCTCTTGCACTATGCGAGTACTCTGGCAAGAGTAACGGGTTTCCGATAAAGGCACTCACGGAATCTAAATATTCTACAAAAGGATTTATATCCTGAAACCGCGGACGATTAAATCGAGAAGTGTAGTTCAATCCCAGCACCAAGTCTTTTGAGAACTTATAGCCAAAGTATGCTGTAGGGAAGAGGTTCATGTAGGCTGTGTCGATTACACTCGCATTGGTTAATGAAGATGTTCCAGCCGTCTGAGTTCGTTCGCCTCTAATACCAAGTCTCATGTTGAACTTGTCTTTCTTGTAAACGGTCTGTGCATACGCAGCACCAACACCTTCAGCGAAGTTAAAGCCAGTGGTTAAAGAAGTATCACTAACCCAATTTGTTCCAACCAGCTCTTGGAAAAGCAAATTACTGTTGTTTGAAATACCGTAATACTTCGCTCCGAGACTGAATTTCCAATGGTCATTTAGCTTTTTGTTGTAATCTAGTTTTCCCGTCAATAAAGAAATTCCGTTTGTGCCTGTACTTAATTTTTCATGATCTGAACCACCAGTATCATTTGGGTTTTCTGTAATAGCCCCTTGATCTTTTGAAGTATACCAAGTATAGTCAATGCTAGTATTCCAGTTAACACCGGTTGAATCGTTTCGAAATTTATAATGAAGATTAAAACCGTTATTATTCATTTTTGCAGCTCTACTAGTTTCAGTAACTAAGCGTTGTATTGAATTAAAATTGCTATCCAACAAATCGTTTACGTTAGCGGTACTGGTTTGTACATTGTCGTTAATAGATTTCCACTGAAACCCAATAGTAGAAAGAGAATCGATAGAGTAGTCCAGACCTAATCTTACATTCCAGTTATTAATTTCGTTGATATTAGTCAGGGCATTATCAAAATATTGATTCCCAGCGAGATCGAATATAGTTCTATAGTAATCTGATGTAGACCCTCGAGTTCCGTAAAACCAATTACCAGCGCCAAGTACTGCAACTTTCCCTTTTTTATAATTGAAGTTTCCTCCTGCCGAGGAAAAGTAATCTATTCCTTGTGCCCCTGATCCATATAGAACTCCACTATACCCCTCTAAATTGGCATTTTTTGTAATGATATTAATTACGCCACCTTTCCCTTCTGCGTCATATTCAGCACCTGGGTTTTTAATTACTTCAACCTGCTTAACTTCCTCACTTGAAATGGTTCGCAGTATGTTATTTGAAGCGATTAATTGTCCATCGATATAAACTCTAGCTGCGCCTCTTCCAAATATAGAAATGTTGTTTTGCCCATCAACTAATACGCCAGGAGACTTCCGTAATAAATCAATAACAGAACCTGAAGATGCCATTGCAGATCCTTCTACATCCACAATAATCTTGTCGCCATCTCTTCTGAATGTAGGTTTGAAGTGAACTACTTCGGCACCTTTAAGTGTCTCGATTTCTTTTAAAGTCAATTCATTTAAGAAGATTGTATCTCCAACTAATTTGGCAATGATATGAGGAGGGTGTTGTGCTTCAGATGAGTCAATTTGATAGAACATTGATGATTCTAAATCACCATCTAAATATTCGATGGTGTCGTTAACTTTATAATTTCTTCTCGTTGGCCCTTCATCAGTAACTACTCGATACATTGACAATGAGTACAGCTTAGATTCATAACCAGTAGCCCGAACTTCTATTATAGATAACTTATTCTCAATTCCTTGAATTAGTAAAACGCCATCTGTAATCAGTCCTCCTTTAATCATGGAAGAGTCTTCGTAGCTCCGCAGTAGCACATCTCCAAATTCTATTGGAGCAGCTTCTGAACCTAGTACATTACCTTTTATGGTGAAAGTGCTTTGTGCACTTAGTTGCAACGTTAGAGCAGTTGCTATTATCAATATGGTTAATCTCATCATCCTCACTAAATTCTTATCACGGGTGTAACGCGAATTATTAAATCGGTTACTCGTTACAAATGTAATAGTCAAGATTGAAGAAAAGGTTCAATGAAGTGTTAAATAAAATTGGGATTTCGCCTCGGATGTTTTCTACTTCTGAACGAAGCAGTAAAACATCGTCCCCTAAA
>JBLIOB010000050.1:0-19261 GCA_047639575.1 Parvicellaceae bacterium | reverse complement strand
ATGATCCAAAGGCTCTAGACAAAAGATCTCGATGAGGCCTCCAGTGTCTTTTTTAAATTGAAGCCTGGCATGAACAACTTTGGTTTCGTTAAAAAACAAAAGACTGTCATATGGAATGTAGTCGCCAATTTCAGTAACCGTTGATTCAACCAAATAACCTGCACGTTTAGATATGAGCAACTTTGAATCCGATCGATTCTCCAAAGGGTATTTAGCAATCTTCTCCTCAGGGAGATGATAGTCATACTCTTCTATTGTTGTTCCTTTGACTTGTTCTAGCATGACTCTAATTTTCCACCTAATGCCTCTAAATGCTCGTAGAACTTTGGATACGATTTATTAATGGCGGACGAGTTCGTTATTCTTATTGATTCACTTGAATTTAGTGCTAAGATAGCACCCATCATGGCAATTCTATGGTCATTATGGGAATCAATAGTGCCATTTGTAACTTTTCCGCCATAAATGATCATTGAATCATCGATCAAATCAACTTTGATTCCTACCTGATTCAGCTCGTTTTTGATTACAGTCGCTCGATCGCTCTCTTTATGTTTAAGCCTTGATGTACCTTTTAAAATCGTGTTTCCATCACAGTTTGCCGCTAATGCTGCTAATGGAGGGAATAAATCAGGACAATCTGTTGCGTCAAACTTAAAAGCGTTCAAACTTTCTTTTTGCACTGTTATAGAATCTCTCCCAACTTTCACATGCCCGCCTGCTTTTTCTATCGCTTTTAGGATCTGCTTATCTGGTTGATTGGAATTGTTCGAAAGGCTTTTTAACGTAACATGACCGCTTATCGCTCCACCAACCAGGTGAAATGCAGCTCCGCTCCAATCTCCGTCTATCGTAATCTTAGCGGGAACATATTTCTGATTACCTCGAATATGGAAAGTTTTGTAATTGGAATGTTTAATTTCAATCCCAAATTTTTTGAGAACGTTTATTGTAAGGTCCACATAACCACGACTTTTTAGAGAGTCTACATTTAAGATTGAATCAGACTTAGCTAAAGGCAAAGCCATGATTAAGCCGGTTAAAAACTGAGAAGTTAAAGATCCATCCAGGTTAATTTCAGCTCCTTGAATTGGGCCCTTTACTTTAATCGGGATTTTACCTTGATTAGAAGTGCACTGAACACCAAGCTGAGGTAGGACTTCTTCAAAAAAGTTCATCGGTCTTGTTAGAAGAGATCCTGATCCATTTATAGTAATTGCGTTATCGAAAACGCTCATAATTGGCGTAAACATTCTGATGCCGAGCCCAGACTCACCGCAAGAGATGGAAGTAGGCAACTTGATAAATGATGAAGAGCGAATGCTGATGCTTTCGTTTTGCACAACTTCCGCGCCTAGATCCCGTACGATTTGCAAGGCGGCCTTGCAATCATTGCTATTTCCTGGGTTGAAGATAGTAGTTACACCATTAGCAAGAAGGGCGGCTGCAACAGTTCTTTGCATCATGCTTTTGCTCGCATTTGCAGTAATTTCGCCCTTTAAGTTGCTTTGATAAACAATGACCATTTCTTATAATTCCGACCAGATTAATTCCAAATGTACCTACTTTATACGGGTTTTAGACACATCGGTTAATTGTGGTAATTCAGCCTGTAATTTTCGTAATTGGTCCAAATAAGACATTTGAAATAAATGAAATTTGAAACAATATTAATTGTAGGGCAATGCAGATAAACATTCCAGATTCTAAAATAGAAATTCTGAAATAGCTTCCGAAATTTGCTCCGATTCAATTAAAAACCCGTCATGACCGTATGGAGATTGAATTTCAACATAAGTGGAATTTATTAGTCCAGCTGAAAGCTTTTTTTGTTCCTCTACAGGACAAAGGAAGTCGGTTTCAACACCAATAATTAAGCACTCTGTTATAATTAAAGAGAGTGCTACCTTCAACGATGAGCGTCCTCTTCCTAGATCGTGTGAATCCATTGCGTTTGTCAATAGCCAATAGGAGTAAGCATTAAACCGCTTGCTTAGTTTTTCAGCTTGATATCTAATATATGACTCTGCTCTCGAATTAGTGAGGACTGGACTTTCATCACGTTGGGAATCTACGAATTGAGCGTAATTTCTATAAGTGATCATTCCAAAGCCGCGGGCCGTTTCCATTCCTTTCTTTCCAGCATCTTGGTTCATTTCTTTCCAAGTTGGGTCCGTTTCTATGGCCATTCTTTGGGTAGTATGAATCGCTTTTCCCCAAGCTGACTCAGCCGCGCCAGTGACTAATAAGATTAAGTTTTGGAATAAATTTGGGTTAAAGTAGGCCCATTCCAAAGCTTGATAACCGCCCATCGAGCCACCGATACCAATCTGTATTTTTGAAATACCCAATTCAGTTCTTAAAATTTCGTGTGCACGAACTATATCACGTATTGTAATTCTTGGAAAAGTGGAATGATAAGGCTTTTTGGTTTCGGGATTTAAAACCAAAGGGCCCGAAGTGCCATAACAAGAACCAAGGATATTTGCACAAATGATAAAATGTTGAGCTGGATCAAATTGTTTTTCTGACCCGATCAACCCACTCCACCATTCAGCAGCATCTGAGTTGGCAGTTAGAGCATGAAATACCCAAACGACATTTGAACCTTCCGGATTAAGCGTCCCATAAGTATGATAGCCAATAGTTAGCTCTGGAAGGATCTCGCCCGATTCTAACTTGAATGGGACTTGTGATTGAAGGATTTTCATAAATAATAGATGGGATAAAGCTAAGAAAACTGATAATAAACGAAATTAGCACCCCGATCTTGATAATTTAAACAAATAGGACATGAAGGTTTCTTTAGAACGAGTTAACGATAAATTTCATTTTGTCGCAAAAAACGAACAGCATGTTTCAATACAAATTGATGGCGCACCCAAAATTGGAGGAAGTGATCTAGGAGCAAGGCCGATGGAACTTGTGTTAATGGGGCTGGGCGGATGTTCCAGCATTGACATCGGGTTAATATTAGGCAAGCAAAAGTTAGTTATTGATGACATGAAAATCGAAATTTCAGCGGATCGATTTGAAGACAAAGTGCCATCCTTGTTTGAAAAAATACACATGTTGGTAAAACTTAAAGGGGACTTACCACCGGAAAAAGTAAAAAGAGCAGTCGATTTATCAATCAATAAATATTGCTCGGTAGCTAGGATCCTTGAAGAAACTGCAACAATTTCATATGCTATTCAATTAAATAATGTTGAGATATGAGCGGCAAAAAGAAATTCGAGACGAATGCAATCCGAACGCAGATTGAGACCACTAACGAAAAGGAACATAGCACACCGTTATATTTAACATCGAGTTTTGTTTTTGAAGATGCAGAGGAAATGCGCGCTTCTTTTGCAGGGGAGAAAAAACGTAACATTTACAGTCGTTTTAGTAATCCAAATGCAACAGAATTTATTGATAAGTTAGTTGAAATGGAAGGAGGACAAGCTGGTTTTCCTACCGCAACCGGCATGGCGGCAGTATTTTCAACCTTTGCTGCATTGACCAATGCAGGAGATCATATTATTTCATGCAAATCGATATTTGGGTCAACTCATTCCATCCTGACTAAAGTTCTAAGTAAGTGGAACATCACATCAACCTATGTTGACTTGACCGAAACCAAATCTTGGGTGGATGCGGTGCAAGAAAACTCGAAAATATTGTATCTCGAAACGCCAACGAATCCAGGTTTAGATATCATTGATTTGAAATGGGCATCGGAATTTGCTACAGAGCATAACCTAATTTTAATTGTAGATAATTGTTTCGCTACGCCTTATTTGCAACAGCCAATTAAATTTGGAGCGGACTTGGTTATTCACTCAGCTACCAAGTTTATTGATGGTCAAGGCAGAGTTATGGCCGGAGCAGTTATCGGAAAGTCAGAATATATAGAAGAGATATATCAATTTTGCAGAGCCACTGGACCTGCGATTTCTCCCTTTAATGCATGGGTATTGTCAAAAAGTCTTGAAACTCTTGGTTTAAGAATGGACAGACATTGCCAGAATGCAGAAAGTCTAGCAATTGCGCTTGAATCTCATGAAGCGATAGAATCAGTTAGCTATCCTTTTTTGAAATCCCACCCTCAACACGAAATTGCCAAAAGACAAATGAGCGCAGGTGGAGGGTTGGTTGCATTTAAGGTTAAAGGAGGTATAGAGGAAGGTAAGAAGTTTCTAGACAGTCTTGAAATGAGTTCATTAACTGCGAATCTTGGAGACTCGAGAACAATTGTTTCTCACCCTGCGAGTACAACGCATGCTAAGCTCTCGGAAGAAGAGCGATTAGCTGTGGGAATTACGCCAAACTTAATTCGTATTTCAGTTGGGCTGGAACACGTTGATGATATTAAAAAGGATGTTTTAACATCATTAATGAACATTTGATCAACAATTTTAAACAGTTCCTTCTAAATTAGGTACTTTAATCAACGATTTGTATGTTAATACTACAAACCAAAACTATTTTAATGATGAGAATTTTAAGTTTTATCTTATTTATAATGATTCTCGGAAGTCTTAATGCCCAAACTGTAAACTACAACATTACTGCAACAGAGCTACCAGCAAGTGATTGTCCGTTATGTTTTTGCGGTGATCCAACATCTCTTACCTGGACAAGTACAGCTTTGTCTTTTACCTGGACAAGCACAGGCATAGCAACTCCTATAAGTGTACATGTGGAAATTTATGAGTCATGGAATGATGCTGAAATCACAGTGGGAACGCCAGTAGATATAACTTTAAATGCTGTTTCGGAAGCTACTTATTCTTCAATAAATACGTGTAACGGACCATTAATTGGGTCAATCACACTTACTCCCGCCAATTATAATTTTGGAGCCTTGAACACATTCAATTTCAACTATTTCCCAGGGGCTGGGACGGCCGTAGAATGGCAAGAAAACCTAAGCTGGGGATCTGGAGTTGTAGCTCGGGTTGTTGTTACCTACCCATTGCCACCGACAGCGCCAGTAGCGGGAAACGATGTAGATACTGTGTTTGCTCAAAGTACAATTAACGTTGTTGATATTCAAGCAAATGATAGTGATGCCAATTTGGATACTATGACAACCTCAATAATAAGTGGTCCGACATCTGGCGGCACCGTTACTATTATTGGTGGCGATAGCATTAACTATGAACCACCTCTAAATTTTTGTGGAGTAGATACTGTAGAATATTCTGTTTGTGATCCGGGAGGATTATGTGACACAGCCTTTTTATACATTTTTGTACTCGATCAAATTAATCCGACCGCTATTTGTCAAAATGTTTCGGCTTATGTAGATGGAGGTGGGAATGTAACCTTGTTAACTGCAGAGATTGATAACGGATCTTCAGATAACTGCAGTTCTATTTTAATGAGTTTGGATACAAGTGTTTTTACGTGTGCTAGTATTGGCTCTATAATTCCAGTATTATTAACAGTAACTGATAACAGTGGAAATATTGGCACATGTTCCTCGAATGTTACTGTAGTTGACACAATTGCCCCTGTTTTTACAGGTTGCCCAGTAGATATTTCCGTAGATGCGACAGACTCAGTATGCTCTGCCAATGCTACCTGGAGCGCTCCTACGGTTGCTGATAATTGCAGTTCAGGGACATTAACATCAAGTCATAATTCAGGAGATAATTTTGATTTAGGGGTAACAACAGTGACTTATTATACAACTGACTTGGCTGGTAACCAAGATTCATGCATGTTTACGGTTACGGTTACTTCCACTATGTCTTTGGCGGTAATAGTTACAGACGAAATCTTAGGAGCAGCTAACGGATCAATTGACTTAACTGTTACTGGTAACGTGGGTTCTCAACTTTATGATTGGGACAATGATGGTACTGGGGATTATGATGATTTAGAAGACTTATCAGCTCTTTTAGCTGGAACTTATACTGTAGTGGTTGCTGATTCTATTGGATGTATGGACACTACAGTCGTTATTATTAATAATATTACCGGACTTAGTAGTCAAGAAATAGAATCAATAAACATGTATCCTAACCCTACTAACGGAGAGTTCTTTGTAGAACTTAATAAAATTGAAACTACAAGTGTCGAAGTGCTCAATTTGCTCGGTGAAAGAATTGAATTTATTCAATCACCAATGGGTAGAATAAGACTAATGTTGAACGCTCAGCCGGTAGGTTTCTATATCGTAAGAATTAGAACTGTCGATCAAACGATTAATAAAGTAATTACTATAAAATAAATAAAGAACCAGTTCTACCATTCGCTAGAATTAAAAAGAGAATTTGTCATTTGTTCATTTTAACTTAATTCCTTGCTATTGCCTGCGGAAGGGCGTAGGTTTACTATTCAAATTAAAAAAGACCACATGAAAAAAATAGTTACTTTACTTATGATCGCTTTTGGCCTGCAAACTGCGCAAGCCCAAACAGTCGTCTATGACATTACTTCATCTGATCTGCCAGGATCAGAATTCTTTTTTCTTTGCGGGGGAGGCTTATCGTGGGGCTCTACTCCATTGGACTTTTCATGGACAAGCACAGGAATAGCAACGCCTACTTCAATTACGGTTGAATTCTATGAGGTTTGGAATGATTGTGAAATAGCAGGTATATTTTCGCCTGCTGCGGTTTTGTTAAATGCCGTTAGTGAAGGAACGTATTCGTCAATCAATACTTGTGCACCGGTTGTTGGCTCGGTTACTTTAACACCAGCAAATTATAATGTCGGTGGTTCAAACACTTTTTCATACGATTATGGTGCAGGAACAGGCGCTATTGTAGAATGGGAAGAGAATTTCACATGGGGATCTGATATTTATGCACGAGTTACTGTGGTTTATCCTTTATCTCCAACAGCTCCAGTAGCTGTTGATGACAATCCTAGTGTTTCAGCAGGTTCTACTGGAAACGTTTTTGATGTTCAGGTAAATGATTCTGATTTAAATGGAGATGCAATGACTACTACTATTATCAATGGACCTACTTCTGGTGGAACTGCTATCGTAGTAAATGGAGACAGTATAAGTTATGATCCTCCTGCTTTATTTTGTGGAATGGATACAATAGAGTATTCAGTTTGCGATCCGGGTGGATTATGCGATACAGCTTTCATATATATAACTGTTGGGGATGCGGTTGCGCCAACAGCAGTTTGCCAAAATATAAATGTCTACCTCGATGGTGCTGGTAATGCCAGTATAGTCGCTGCGGATATTGATGGTGGTTCTACAGACAACTGTAGTGCCGTAACATTGAGTGCGGACATTACCTCGTTCACATGTGCTGACGTAACAGGCGGACCCGCTTATGACTTAATCATTACTGCTGCTTATGATGGGCCGCTAGTAGGTGGAACTCCAAAAGGAGTAGAATTATATGTGATTAATAACATTGCCGATTTAAGCATGTACGGTTTAGGTTCTGCTAACAATGGTGGAGGTACTGATGGTGAAGAATATACATTCCCTGCAGTTTCGGCTGTAGCTGGCCAGTATATATACATTGCTAGTGACTCTGCTCAGTTTAATGCGTTTTTTGGCTTTTTCCCGCAAGACTCTGATTTTTCAATGACGGTAAATGGAGATGATGCAATTGAACTATTTTACATGGGAGCTGCCATTGACGTATTTGGAGATATCAATGTTGATGGATCAGGTCAGCCATGGGATTACGCAGACGGATGGGCTTATTCAAATAACTCAAGGGCTCAAACAACTACATTTAATAGTGGAGATTGGACTTATAGTGGAATTAATGCTTTAGACGGTGAAACAACAAATGGAACTGCTACAACGCCTGTTCCAGTTGGGACATATACTTCTGGTGCAGCTTCAGGTGTTTCAGTTACTTTAACTGTAACGGATGTTGGATTGAATTCTGATAACTGTACAGCAACCGTTTCAGTACTAGATACAATTGCTCCAACGTTTGGTTCTTGTCCGGGAGACATGACCATCAACGCTGATGTTGCAGGCTGTATGGCTGTTGCTACTTGGACTGCTCCTGTAGAGGCAGATAATTGTTCTGGCGTTACCGCAACAAGCTCTGCTAATTCTGGAGACACTTTAGCTTTAGGCGTTAATACAATTACTTACACTGCAACAGACGCTTCTGGAAACACAAGCACTTGTACATTTGATGTGACAGTTGTTACGGCTTTGGCGGTAACAGTAACTTCAACCGATGTTCTTTGTAATGGAGATAGCACAGGTATTGCTGCCCCAGGAGGAACAGGAAACGTTGGCCCAGTTACATATGATTTCGGTACGATGAACCAGGCGGCTTTGCCAGCAGGTACTCATCTTTTCACTGTAACAGATTCTATAGGTTGCATGGTAACTGATTCAGTTACAATTACAGAACCAGATGCTATCGTATTGACTTCTGTGATAACAGACGAAAATAACGGTGACGGTTCAGGAGCAATTGATTTAACTGTAACTGGTGGAGCTGGTGGAAACACTTTCGATTGGGATAATGATGGGACAGGTGACTTTGATGATTTAGAAGATCTGTCTGGTTTGAATACAGGAACTTACTCTGTAATCGTGATTGATGCAAATGGATGTACTGATACTTTATCAGGCCAATTCGTTGACAATGTAGTTGGAGTTTTTGAACAAGAAAATTCATTCGGTGTTGACATATATCCAAACCCATCAAATGGTCAATTTGTAATCGAAGCAATGAATGTGAACAATGTTGATATCCAGATTATAGATATTCTAGGTAAAACAGTACAACATGTTGCTAATGCTGATGCGCGAACTAATATGGATTTAGGAAATGCAAGACCCGGAATTTATCTAATTAAAATTACATCAGGAGATGATATAGTAACAAAAAGAGTTACGATTAGAAAATAATTTATAAGAAACAAAAAAGCTCCATTTGCATTGCGAATGGAGCTTTTTTTATCCCTAAACTTTTCAGTCTTGATTAACTGGTTCAATTTTCTGAAGGGTGAATTTGTATTTTTCCAACGCTTCAAATAACTGATCGAAACTGTCCAATACAAAGTATTTCGTTTGAATCACATCTGTTCTAAACTCCGTATTAATTACCATATCTAAATCAAAAGGAATTACTTCGACTTCCGCACTTAGGCTGTGTTTAGTTTCACCAAAAGAAGAACATATACCGGCACCATAGACCTTGAGGTCCCCACCAAACTTAATTAAGCCAAACTCTATGGTAAACCAGTATAACCGCTGTAATTGTATTACAACTTCTTTGTTCTCAATGTAATCAACACCTAGATTGCCAAAATCTTCCATGAACTGCGCAAACTTCCGATGTGCAATTAACGGGATATGCCCAAACACGTCATGAAACATATCTGGCTCTTCTAAGTAGTCCAGCTCGCTCATTTTTCTGATCCATGTAGAAGCAGAAAACTTACGGTCTGCAAGTAGTAGAAAGAAGTCTTCCACTGGAATTAATCCAGGAACAACCTCAATAGACCAACCAGTATATTGCATCAGTCGCTTGTTCAAATCATCGTAATTCGGCAATTTGAATTCGTTCAACTCAGGAAATAAATTTTCTAAGCATTGGAGATATTCTTTGCATGCTTTAGACTGCAATAAGTCTTCTTGCCGCTTAAATAGAGTACCCCATACTTCATGGTCCTGCTTTGTATAATCGCTATATACTTGTTTCATTTTCTTAGGTGTTATTCAAAAAAAAGCCCAGTCTGAAAGTTCAGACCGGGCTATCAATAATTTAACATATTAATTTCGCTAGGTCCGAAGGTCAGATCTATTAGAATACCAATATGTGAATTTCATTTTCATTTGAGTGATCAAATATAGCTATAAGGTTAATGCAATGGTTTGCATCGTTCTTAACTGTTCAAATAACGTGCCAGCTTCTGAGTAGGACAATGTTTGTTGACCATCACTTAATGCTTTCTCAGGCGTTTCATGTGCCTCAATTATAATTCCATCAGCACCAGCGACTACACCTGCCAAAGCCATTTTTGCCACGTGTTTCCTAATTCCGATACCATGAGAGGGATCAACAATTACGGGTAAGTGAGACTTTTCTTTCAAGATTGGAATTGCGTTTAGATCAAGTGTATTTCGATATGCATTTTCAAAAGTTCTAATTCCCCTTTCGCAAAGCAGGATTTTCTCATTGCCATTGGAGAAAACATATTCTGCACTTTGAAGCAATTCATCTATAGTCCCGCTAATTCCTCTTTTTAACATGACTGTTCGATCAATACGGCCAAGTTCATCGAGCAAATTGAAATTTTGAGAATTCCTGGCTCCAACTTGAAAAATGTCCACATAATCCAACATTGGTTCAATTTGAGAAACTTGCATTACTTCTGTGATGATTTTAATGCCGTTTGCTTTACAATGTTGATAGAACAATTTTAGTCCTTCAATACCGAGACCTCTGAATGAATAAGGTGAACTTCGAGGTTTATAAACTCCTCCGCGCATTATTTTCACGTTATTTTTCACTAAAAAATTAACGGTGCTTTCAATCTGTTCTTCATTTTCAATTGAACAAGGGCCAGCCATAATTGCTAATTCAGCACTTCCGATTAGCACATCGTCACCTAAGTCAACAACGGTTGGATTTAACGTCCACTTTCTAGAAACTAATTTGTAATTATCAGTAACGCGATGAATGTCTTTGATTCCTTCTAGAGAACCTATTCTTCTAATGTCAAATTCCTTTGATCCAGTAGCTACTATGTAACTTTGAAATTGAGTTTTAACGGTAATTGCCTTATAACCAATGTCAGAGATTATTGAATCTAATTTGGTGAGGTTGGCTTCCGTTATATCTTTTTCTAATTGAATGATCATTGCTTTAATTATTGCTTGGGCGGCTTATTACCCCATGTATAAATGACTTAATATTTGTTTCGAGTTCTCCAGATTGAGCTAGCGCTTTTATAAATGCGCTTCCTATAATTCCACCATTGGCAATGGAGCAAGCGTTTAAAAATGAGATGTTGTCATGTATTCCAAATCCAACTTGAACGGGGTTTTTTAAATTTAGATTTGCCAATTTACCGCCATAGTCATCTAGTTGTGACGCGGCTGATCCACCTGTTATTGAATGACTTGAAACCGCGTATAAAAATCCACTAGAAGCTTGGTCTAGTTCTTTAATTCGCTCGTCTGTACTGCTGGGCGTTACTAAAAAGGTACAAGTCAATCCGTATTGGTCAAAAGTGGGCTTACACATAGAATAGAATTCTTCTAAAGGAAGGTCGGGAAGGATTAATCCATCAACACCAACACTCGATGCGATCTTGCAAAAATTTTCAATTCCATATTGCAAAACTTGGTTGTAATAGCCCATTAAAACCAATGGAATTTGTGTGTACATTCGGACTTCTGCTAACTGTTGAAAAAGTAGATCCAGGTTCATTCCATTTTCTAAAGCCTTTTGGCTACTGGCTTGAATAACTGGCCCATCAGCAAGAGGGTCGGAATATGGCATACCTACTTCAATCAAATCAGCACCATATGTGCTCAAGGACTTGATGATAGAAACTGTATCGTTAAGTTGCGGGTACCCAGCCGTAAAATAGATCGTTAATACCTCTTTCCGTTTTTCTTGAAATAATTGATCAATTCGATTCATAGCGAAAAATGTTTCATGTAAGTACCTAGATCTTTATCGCCTCTTCCAGAAAGATTGATCACTACAATTTGATCCTTAGTGAAGGACAATTTCTGTAACCCAGCCAAGGCATGAGCACTTTCTAAAGCAGGAATAATTCCTTCTAACCTGGTCAGTTCCATCGCTGCATCTAATGCCTCCTGATCTGTAGCTGATAGAAATTTACCCCTTCCACTTTTGAATAATTGAGCATGCAGTGGTCCAATACCAGGATAATCTAAACCAGCAGATATTGAATGTGGTTCTATAATTTGACCATCTTTTGTTTGCATTAAAATTGATTTGTTTCCATGTAAGATCCCTTCACTTCCAACAGTAGTAGTTGCTGCAGTTTGATCAGTTTCTATTCCTAATCCAGCAGCTTCAACAGCAATTAATTGTACAGATTCGTCTTCTAAAAAATGATAAAATGCTCCTGCCGCATTGCTTCCACCGCCTACACAAGCAATGACTGTATCAGGTAATTCAGAGCCCGTTTTTTCTAAAAGTTGCGCGCGCATTTCCTCGCTTATTATAGATTGTAACTTGGCCACCATATCGGGATATGGATGAGGCCCAACTACTGAACCAATAATGTAATGTGTATCATGCGGGTTGTTGATCCAATCTCTAATAGCTTCATTAGTTGCGTCCTTTAAGGTTTTCGACCCAGAAGATGCAGGACGAACTTCTGCACCTAGCATTTTCATACGTGCAACGTTTGGTGCTTGTCTTTCAATGTCAACTTCGCCCATGTAAACAATGCACTCAAGCCCCATTAAAGCGCACACAGTGGCAGTCGCCACTCCGTGCTGACCAGCACCTGTTTCTGCTATTATTCTTGTTTTACCGAGCTTTTGAGCGATTAAAATCTGACCTACAGTATTATTAATTTTGTGAGCGCCTGTATGATTCAGGTCTTCTCTTTTTAAATAAATATTAGCGCCATATTTGAGAGATAAATTTTTAGCGAAGTACAATGGCGTGGGTCTACCGACATAGTCTCGAAGTAATTCATGATACTCTTTTTGAAATGAATCTGAATTAATAATATCCAAGTAGGAATTTTTTAATTCTTCAACGTTGTTATAGAGTAATTCTGGAACAAAAGCACCACCGAATTTACCGTAGTAGCCATCCTTATCAATGTTATGTTTTCCTGTGTTCAAAATCTTATTTTCTAACTTATTCGTTGCCCTATAAATTCCTTTACCAATTCGACACTTTTATTCCCTGGACTTACCTCAAATTTACTATTGATGTCGACTCCCGCACATGCCGCATGAATTGCCTTTGCAGCGTTATAGTTATGCTCGGGACCAATACCTCCACTTAAAAGAAAACGTGTTGAGCCTCTATATTGCAATAGAATATCCCAATTAAATTCAACTCCGTTTCCTCCCGGCAGATCTCCTTTAGTGTCAAATAGAAAATAGGTAGCTAAATGAAATCCTTTCGTTTCTTCAAATGAAAATTCTTCGTCAACCGAAAACGCTTTAATAAAGCTAATTCCCAATTCAGAAATGGTTTGACAATATTCCTCAGATTCATTTCCGTGCAATTGAACCAGGTCTAAACCATATTCTTTATGCTTCAGCTTAATTTCCGAAATACTTTCGTTCACAAACACACCTACTTTGTTGGTTTGTCCAAAATCAGTTTTTTGAATAAAAGTTGCATCTAGAGAGCAATTTCTACTTGATTGATTGTAGAAAATAAAGCCCATGAATTGGGGCCTTAATACCAGAATGTCTAATACATTCTGTTCGTTATTCATGCCACAAACTTTAAGCATTTTGTGCTTGAGATTTATGGTTGGGAATCGCTTCAATGAAGTTTCTGCAAGCTTTGCTTGGATTTGAGGTCGCCATGAATCTTTCGCCAATGAGAAACCCGTTAAACCCAATTTCCCTCAACATTGCTACATCTGCAGGATGATGTATTCCACTCTCCGCCACTTTTATTGACGCTTCTGGTAACAAAGGAAACAGGTCAACGCAGTTTTGTAGATTGACTGTAAATGTTGACAAATCCCTAGCGTTAATGCCCATAATTACATCTGAACTTGGCAACTTGTCAAGTTCATTTTCATTGTGTATTTCAAGTAACACTTCTAGCCCAAGAGAAATTGCTTGTGCTGAAAGTTCTTCGATTTCGTTTTTTTCTAGAACACTGGCCATTAATAATATTGCATCTGCTCCAATAGATCTAGCCTCAATAATTTGGTAGGAGTCGACCACAAAGTCTTTCCTAAGAATAGGGCAGAAGTTAAGTTTACGAGCTGTGATCAAATCGGCATCGCTGCCACCAAAAAAATCAAGGTCAGTTAACACCGAAAGTGCGGATGCGCCAGATTGCATATAGCCGATGGTGATATCTTCTATTTTCGCATATGGGTTAATGTCACCTTTGCTTGGAGATTTCCTTTTAAATTCAGCAATTATACCTGACTTGTCTTCGCGTAGTAAATATTCTTTTAAGCTTACTGTTGGCGCATTGTATCGAAAACTCTCTTTTAATAAAGCTTCAGGTACTACTGTCTTTTGGTGCGAAACATAAGACCTTTTTGAATCGATTATCTTGTCTAATATATTCATTGTAAAACCTTTTTTAAGGTGTTAATTCCGTTTTGATTATTGATTGTTTCTTTTGCTTTAAGAACACAATCTTGTAAAGTAAGAGTGGGTTCGAAACACTGAATGGCTAACCCAGCGTTTGCTGCAATTACATTAGTTTGCGCTTCTGTGCCTTTACCAGATAGGATATTGGTGAATAATTCTGCAGCCTCTTTGATGCTATTGCCACCATATAATGCTTCAGGAAGGAGTTGAGGGCTTAAGAAATCAGCTGGATATAATTCTAAATCCGATTGGTTGCTCAGCACTTTCAAGGGGGCAGTTAAAGTAGCTTCGTCATAACCATCTGTATTATGGAGTACTTTAAAATTCTTATGATCTTCTTCTAGCAGGTATTTATATTTTCTTGCAATTTTCAGATTGAATACCCCTACAATTTGGTGGGATGGTTTAGCGGGATTTACAAGTGGACCTAACATATTGAAGAATGTTTTTAGGCCAAGTGCTCTTCTAATTGGAGCCACATGCTTCATTGCAGGGTGGAAAAGAGGAGCATGTAAAAAACAGATGTTCGTCTTGTCCAGATTCTGATTCAGTTTTGATGAATCTGTAGTAAAATTGTATCCTAACTCCTCCAATACATTGGAAGAACCACACAAAGATGACACACCGTAGTTTCCATGTTTTGTAACCCGGTATCCTGATCCAGCGACCACAAAAGAGGAGATCGTGGAAACGTTAAATGTGTTTTTACCATCACCACCTGTGCCACACATATCAATAGCTTCTGAGCTGTCTATGTCGATCGGTAAGCAAAGAGTAAGCAGCGCATTTCTGAACCCTTTTAATTCGTCAAGGTTAATTTCTTTCATGTTAAAAGCAGAAATAAACGAGGCCATTTGAATCTCGTTTATTTCTCCGTTCCCCATACTTATCATTGTATCGTAGGATTCATGATAAGTTAAAGGGACTTGACTGTATGTTTTCTGAAGTATGTTCTTCATGATAAGCTTATTCAAAAATCCAATTTTTAATCATCTGTTTTCCAAAGGGAGTTAGCACCGATTCAGGGTGAAACTGAACTCCTTTAACATCAAATGTCCTATGTCGAATTGCCATAATGCAATCGTCTGATGAAGTAGCAAGGACCTCAATTTCCTCAGGGATTAAATCACTTTTCATAGCCCAAGAATGATATCTGCCAACCTCAGTTTCTGATGGGACTTCTTTAAAAAGAGAATCTTTACCAGTAATTTTGATCATAGAGGCCACACCATGATGCACTTCAGAAAGGTTTTCAATTTCCCCACCAAATACCTCCGCAATAGCCTGCATCCCAAGACAAACTCCAAGAATTGATTTTGATTCAGCATATCGACTAATCAAGGCTTTGGTTATTCCAGCATTCTCTGGAACTCCTGGGCCCGGAGAGATTAATATTTTATCAAACTCAGCCAGTTCATCCAGGGTTATTTGATCGTTTCGTTTCACCACTACATCATAGCCAGAAACATCCTTTACGTATTGAACAAGATTGTACGTAAACGAATCGTAGTTATCTATTACAATTATTTTCATTTAATCTCCTCCGCCTTTACAATTGCTGATCTTAAAGCACCAATCTTATTGTCTATTTCTTCTAATTCTGATTTTGGATTAGATTTCACCACGACTCCAGCACCAGCTTGATAATGTAATTCGTTGTTCTGACTTAAGAAAGATCGAATCATGATGGCGTGGTTTAGGTTTCCATTTAACTCCACGAATCCAATACCGCCACCATAGTAATTTCGCGAAACAGGTTCAAATTGATCAATTAGCTGCATCGCTTTATATTTTGGAGCTCCTGATAAAGTTCCTGCTGGGAAAGTCTGTCCAAATACTTGCATGGCTTCATAGCCCTCAGGCAAATCTCCCTCCACTTCAGAGACCATGTGTATCACATGACTGTAAAAGTGAATGTCTTTAAATGATTTTACTTGAACATTATTAGAAACTCGTCCAAGGTCATTTCTAGCTAAATCCACTAACATTACATGCTCGGCATTTTCCTTTTCATCGGCTTGTAATCCTTCTGCAAGTGCATGATCTTGCTCCATGTTGCCTGTTCTTTTATACGTGCCAGCAATAGGGTTAATAATTGCCTTGTTGTTTTTGATTTTCACTTGAGCCTCAGGGGAAGACCCAAATATTTTATAGCTACCCATATCGAAATAATAAAGATATGGAGATGGGTTAATGGACCTTAATGATCTGTACACTTGGAACTCATCGCCTTTAAACTTCTGCTTGAAACGCCTTGAGATCACAATTTGAAAAATGTTTCCTTTTTTACAATGTTCTTGACCTTCAGAAACTTGTTCGAGAAATTTTTCAGGCGAAGTATAGCAAGTTTCGTTCTCAACTATTTTGAAAGGATAAGCATTAAAACGTAGCGCCTGTACTCTGGAAATTAATTCTTCCAATCTAGACTCTTGATTCTCTTGTAAATACTCTGTAAAAAAGAGCTGGTTCGTAAAATGATCAATTCCAATAACAAACCGATAAAAAGAATAATTCATGAGCGGAATGGCATCGTCCAATTCCTTGTCTTCCAATTTAAGTGTTTCGAAATAGGAAACGGCATTATAGTTTGTGTGCCCAAATATTGCATTGAAATCTTCTGGCTGGTCACCTTCAACGGTGAAAGAATTCAAAAACTGATTAAACCTGTCTGGGGCTTCATTTTGATCATCAGATATTAATTTGGCGGCACCATTTTCAATTAATGTTATGCCTTTCTTTTCTGCCTTAAAAGAAGAGATTGGCTCTAAACATAAATACGAATGAGACTTATCCCTTTTCTCATTTAAATTACTCTCGAGTAAAATGGAGTTGGGATAGAGATCTCGTAGCTTGAGATACATACTAACCGGAGTTAAAGTATCTGCAAGTGTTTGATATGTATTGGTTGTTAATTTCATAATTTCCGTAAACCCATTTTAATCTACTACCGTTAAAGGGAAGAAAAATAATCGACTTTAAGGTATTTCATTTGTTTTGTATTCTCCAATTTTTTAGGCATAAAAAAAGGCCTGTCGTTTTCGACAAGCCTTAAAAGTATTATATACAATTAGCTGAGTCTACTTACGATTTCCGTTCGTTAAAGACCACCACCAATTGTTATTTAATTTCGTATTCATTTCTGGTACAAATGTAAGCTTGATTTTTTTGAAATTCCTAATAAAAGTTGATTTTGTGTCAATTCAAATAAGAACAGCTCAGTTAGACGAAGACTTTCCAGGATTAAATACGAATGCCTAAAACCGAGATGTCATCTACTTGTTCATAGCTTCCCATCCAATTAATAAGCTTTGTATCTAGAGCTTTATGTTGTTCAGACAGGAGCTCTGCTCCATTCGCTTTTAACGTTTCTAAAAGCGATTTTACTTTTAGTTTCTTCCCTTTATCTCCTCCAAACTGATCAACAAATCCATCGGTGAAGGCATAAATTAGATCGCCTTCTACAATTTCAATCACTTGATCCGTGAATTGCTTATTCGTGTTTCCATCACTTCCTATCGAAAATTTATCTCCTTTAAACTTGGTAAATTCTCCTGCCCGTAAGCGATATATATTATTTTTTCCTCCTGAAAAGGTTAGTTTGTTTTCTTTTGAATTGAAGGCTATCATGACAATGTCCATTCCGTCACGGGACTGTGTATTTGTATTTTGTAGCGCCTTTGTTACTTTATCATCTAGAGCGGTTAATGCGCTTGCAGGTGAAGTTACGGCATCATCATTAATAATTTGATTTAAATAATTACAGCCCATCATACTTACCATCGCCCCAGGAACGCCATGTCCTGTGCAGTCTGCAAGCACAACAATAGTAGTGTCTTCTATTTCGGCAAACCAATAGAAATCACCAGATACGATGTCCCTTGGTTTAAAATATAGAAAATGATCTTGGAATTTTTCTTTTAGAATCTCAACGTCTGGAAGTAGGGCATTTTGAATGTTTTTTGCGTAAACAATGCTGTCTGTAATATCCTTGTTTTTCTCTTCGATGATTATTTTTTGATCTTCAATTTCTTTGTTCCGAACTTCTAGTTGAATAGTTGCTTTTCGTTTCGCTCGAAAGGCGAATACTCCAAGAAGAATTACCAAAAATGCTAGCCCAACTAAGCCAATCAACAAGTTCCTTGTTCGATCTGCAGACTCGATTGCAAGCTTTGATTTCTCCGCTTCTAATGAGTTTTTAATCAGCTCTAGGTTTTGAATTTCTCTTTCCTTCGTGAGCAAAGCGATTTCTTGATTGTTTTCTTGTTGATTAGAATTCCCAACCTCCCAAAGTAAGTCTTGAATGTCTTTTCCCAAATGCTTTTGCAAAATGAGGTTCATTTTATCTTTAAATAATGGCGAATCAAAAAAGCCGTTAATTGCTTGGGACCAATCACTCTGTTGAGGGAAAATGATTCCGTAGCCCCATCGTTCATTTTTAAAAAGAGATTGTCTTTTTAATAGACTTCCTGCGGCAATTGAAACCAAATAATTGGGCAATTCGATATAGCTAAATAGGTTTTCTTCAGTGGCAATCCTTTGTCGGATTTCTCCGGCAGTGGCGCATTGCTCAATTTTTAAATTTGGAATTAACGCAGCTAATTTTTGAATATCCTCGTCAAAAGTTGTGTTGGCTACCGTAAGTGCTGTCAAACCAGAAAATTGCTTCAGAAAAGCTGCAGTATCAGTTACAATTGGTACGTTTTGGCTGCAGATTAATACCTCGATATCAGGCATGTATTTGGGTGAAAAACCCACCTCAGTCAATCTTGATGGTGTAATGGAAAAAGAACAAGCCCCAAAATCACCTTTGCTTCCATTCTTAATTCCATCGTATAAAGAATAGAAGTCATCGGCTTTTATAAAGTTGATTTCAACTTCAAGCCCTTCTGATTTTAAGTACCCTTGAAAAGCAAGAAAGAGATCATACTCGATACCGTTTAGATTTCCGCTGGCATCACTGATAAAATGATCTGAATTGTAGTAATAGACATCGATACTCCCCTTTTTGTTTTTCAATATATCCCGATA
>JBLIOB010000049.1:0-19315 GCA_047639575.1 Parvicellaceae bacterium | reverse complement strand
AGAACAATACGATGAAAAAAGAACCCAACTTCGAAATACAATTAATTCAATAAAAGAAAACAGCCACTAAAGTTTAATCGGAAATACTTAGCACTTGTCAAGTCTCTGCCTAACCGGATGTCCAAAAGGAAAATTAAAAAAAGCATTTTTTAGTTAGAACCAACAAAAAGCCCTGCAATATCACGTTTCAGGCCTTAACACCTAAAACGGGACTTGAACCAATAACGTAAATGCAGTCCCCACACCCGAGCCTAAAATTGAAAACCGCTTCTACCTTACTTATAGAGGTAGAAGAATTTAGAGGTAACCGAATTGGTCACTCCTATGTTGCATATATCTGCATAATCTTGATAGCGGCTTAAAAACAAAAAAACCTTAGAAGTTTTGCTCCTAGGGGTTTTTAATTGATGTTGATGAATATTGATATTTATCGGAGCAGTTAAGGAGGGATTACCTCGCTCATTGCATTCACTCGTGATCCCGTGAGGGGGAGCCTTGCAACCAAAGGGCTTCGCGGAGCGAAGCTGCCTTTTTATTTTGCTCTGCTTCTTGAAGCGAAGCTTCAGAAACTTAGCCAAATAAAAAGGGCTCCCGATAAATCGGAAGCCCTTTGGTTGCGGTGAAGGAGGGATTCGAACCCCCGGTGCCTTGCAGCACGCTAGTTTTCAAGACTAGTGCATTCGACCACTCTGCCACTTCACCTAGGTCAATTTTTTTCTTTATTCCTTATTTCTGAGAGAACTTAGCCACTAAAGCTCTGGAAACCAGAGGGAAATAGAGTGCTGTGTGCTCCGAAGCGCCAACTTTTTGGCGCGAAGGAGCACAAATGTAAAAAACCTTTTCATTCTCCAAAGGCGTTTTCCCTAAAAAATTACCACCGTTAATCAAATACCTGCCCATTGTTTTATGGAAAGGCATTACTTTTGTTGTCTTGATATACCCAAAACAGATGATTTTGCGAAATTTTAACTCTTTCTTATCAAATATCTTTTCTTTAAAATTTCTATCATATCATTATGTTTCAAAATTCCGCATCAATATATCCGCTAATAAATTCGTTAAACTTTCCGAAAAATCAACTGCTTTGAGTAAAATGAAATCATCTTTTATTGCTTTGTTCTTAACAGTTTACGCTGTTACAAGCTGGTCTCAACAGCCAGCCCCGGAATCAGATCCATTAATGGCTTTCTTCGATTACAAGAATTTTTATGCTCCCGAGCAAGGAAATTACATCGAAACCTACCTCTCATTTGCTGGACACACCATAGAATATGTGAAAAACGCAAATGGCAATCCGCAGGGTGAAGTTCAGGTAACCCAGATTATCAAACAACATGATTCCATCATCGACTTTAAGAAGTATAACTTGAAAAGTCCGATTATTAAAAATGACAGCCTTATTCTGGATTTCGTAGATCAAAAAAGATGGAAATTAAAACCAGGGCTTTATAACTACGACCTCATCATTACTGATTTAAACAATAAAGAAAATCCAGCGATTAAAAATAGCCAAGTGCTTGAAGTACATACGATCTCTAAAAACAAACTAGAAACTTCTGACGTTGAATTGTTGCAGTCATTTAAAAAGAGTGATGTTTTTACAGAATGGAGTAAATCTGGATATGAAGTAATTCCTTATGTTTCTAACTACTTTCCTCCAAGTGTTGGCAAGTTGGTATACTACATGGAAATTTATGGCTCTGAGAGAGCTTTAGGAGCAGAGAACAGATACATAGTGAACCAATACATTGAAAAGGCTTCTACATCAACTCGCTTTGATAACTATTCTCGATTCAGTAAGATGTCTACAGAAAAGGTAAACGTTGTATTCAATTCATTTGATATTGAAGAGCTTCCTTCTGGCAGCTATAATTTGGTGATAGAAATTAGAGACAAATCCAATAAAATTGTGGAAACGAAACGACTGTTTTTCGATCGTTTAAATCCAGTGGCTAATCCAGACATAGCTTCTTTAGCAGATATTGATTATTCCAATTCATTTGCCGCCAACTTTATTTCTGAAGATTCAATTTCAGAAGCAATCAAATGCTTATCACCTATCGCTAACGATATTGAGAATTCAGTAATTCAAATGAAATTAGAAGCATTAGAATTTGAAACTAAAAAGCAATTCTTCTACAATTTCTGGACGCAACGATACCCAGACGCTGAAGAGAAATGGAATGAGTATTTAGAGCAGGTTCGCCAAGTGGATCGTTTATTCGGTACAACCGTTAAAGAAGGGTATGTTACGGATAGAGGTCGTATTTACTTGAAGTATGGTGCGCCAAATACATTAACTGATCGTCCGCATGAGCCTTCTTCTTATCCATACCAAGTATGGCATTACTACAAGCTTGGGCAGTTTAGTAACCGTAAATTCATTTTCTATCTCCCAGATTTGGTAACTAACGATTATGAAATTTTACATTCTGACATGCGAGGAGAAAGACAGAATTATAGATGGCAAATTGATTTACAGAAAAGGACTTCGCCTTTCGGAAATCTAGATCAGACTACTCCGGCTAATTCATCTCATGGTTCTAGGAGTAATGACATCTTCAACAATCCACGCTAGTCAACTTCGTTAACTAATTGTAAAATCTTAGAGATTCAGCTCCAATCTGCTATATTTGACGCAAATTGAAAACCGCAGTTGTTATATTAAATTGGAACGGAAAAGGATTCTTAGAGAAATTCCTTCCTTCAGTCTCGCAAAACTCTCGGGGTGCCGATTTATGGGTCATTGATAATGACTCTACAGATGATTCTGTTGCATTTATCAAATCAGAATACCCTTCCATTAAAATTGTACAGAATTCAGAAAATGGCGGATTTGCTAAAGGCTATAATGATGGATTAAAACACATTGAAGCGGATATCTACGTGCTCCTTAATTCAGACGTTGAAGTAACCGCGGAATGGCTCACTCCCCTCCTATCATTAATGGAAGCTGATCCTACCATTGCCGCCTGCCAACCCAAAGTGAAAGCCTACCATAACAAAAAGAATTTTGAGCACGCTGGTGCAGCAGGAGGTTTCATGGACAAACATGGCTATACGTTTTGTAGAGGAAGAATATTCGCCCAAACAGAAGAAGACTTAGGCCAATATGATGATAGTAGAGAAATCTTTTGGGCAACTGGCGCCTGTATGTTTATTCGTTCAGAAGACTACCATAGACATGGTGGACTGGACGAAGACTTTTTCGCACACATGGAAGAAATTGATCTTTGCTGGCGACTAAAGAACGAAGGACGAAAAATTTGGTATTGCTCTGAATCTACAGTCTACCATGTTGGAGGAGGAACCCTCACCTACTCTAGTCCGAGGAAGACATTTTTAAACTTTAGAAACAATCTTTACACGATTGCTAAAAACTATCGATCTGGGAATTTATTCATCAAGATCTGGTGGCGTCTGTGTCTAGATGGTTTGGCGTCTGTTAAGTTTCTTTTCTCCTTTCAGTTCGGTCACATTTTTGCTGTGGCGAAAGCGCACTTTAATTTCTACGCTAAGTTGGGTAGTATGTTGAAAAAACGAAAAGCGCTAGGTAAAAACCTGAACATCAACAATGAAGGAACTTATGATGGTGGGATTGTTTGGCAAGCCTTTGCCAAAGGAAATAAGATCTATAGTGACTTAGAGTGATTCTCTATGTAGTCTATAAAAAAGCTTCAACTGCTAATCGATAGCCGTCTAATCCTAATCCAGCAATAACCCCTTTACAGTTTTTAGCCATTTTAGATTCGTGACGATATTCTTCTCGAGCATAAACATTAGAGATGTGAACTTCAATTACAGGTACTGAGATGGCCGCTATGGCATCTCCGATAGCCACAGAAGTATGCGTGTAACCACCAGCATTCATAATAATTCCATTTGCCTGTGTTTGTTGTAACTCATTGATGAGTTCACCTTCAACATTACTCTGGTAATATGAAAATTCTACAGCTGGAAATTTAGCTTTCAATTCTTCCAAATAGTCTTCGAATGATTTAGATCCGTAGACATCTGGCTCCCGTTTACCTAGCATGTTTAGGTTTGGACCGTTGATAATTGCAATTTTCATAGTATAAAGAAACAAAAAACCCTGATTCCGAACGATCGAAACCAGGGTTAAACTTTTAAAGTTGTCTTGGTGCTACTTTACTATTGAAAGCACTTTCGAATTGACTTTTCCATCATACTTGATAGAAACATGATACAATCCATCCGCCCAATTAGATACATCTAAAGGCATTCTAAATGTATTCTCAGCTTTAGCAATAGTTAGTTCATGTACAATTTGTCCCATGTTGTTTACTACTTCAATCTCTACATCCGTTAACGCGATTTCTGCGAAGAAAGAAAGATTAACTGTTTGACCAGCTGGGTTTGGATATAAAGAATAACCTGATAATCCTGCGATCTCATCTACTGCAGATGCCGAGTTATCCCACAATCTAATATCATCTAATGCAGATTCAATTAATGAACCTCCATCTAGATATAAACCTGGACGAGTGCTATCTGAAACAACAAACCTCATCATCATGTTATTAGTTTTGGTTGTGTAGTCTTGAACTCTAAATGCATTTCTTCTCCAAGCTCTTTGTGAAACTTTAGTGTCTTCAACAAAGTTCCAAGAAGAACCACCATCATTAGAAATATATACTTGGAACCAATCCGCATTAGGGTTTGCACCTGAAGGAGGATTGTTCGTGTACCATCTCCAATAAGAAATTGTTGGATTGTCATAAGCTGTTAAATCCATAGGGTCACTTTCTATAGTCGTTTTCCCTGCATCAACATCATTTACACCTAAACCTTCTGAAGAAGTTCCTGACTGACCAGTCACCCAGCAGAAGTTCCCGCCTGGAGTGTGCTGATAATCTGGAGCTACCATCGTAGATGGATCACCAGGAGTTCCGAAAGTTCCAACAGGAGAGTTTAACTCCCATAAACCTGTTGTTGCTCCATCATCACCTACGCCTGTATTCCAGTTACCAAAAGTTGAAACGAAATCCGCTCCATCTTCTTCACCTTCTAAATCAAATCCTACTAAAACGTAGTAAGGTAAATTAGGATCAGAATCATTGGCCTGAATCGGCTGCACTGCAGACAATACTCCATTTACATCTTCAGCTCCTACATAGTAAGCAATGATTGTTCCGATTGGCTGTCCAGGAATTTGACCATCCCAAGTACTTCCTGCAGTATTCACCATAGGGATAGTATCCCAAGGTCCTGCATCATTAATTTGATAGATACATTTTACATCATCTAAGAAATCAGACCACGGAAGACCTAATGTTAAATCTGCAGAAATGTCAATTCCAGTTGTTGCAAGCTCAGACTCAACTGGAGTATGTGCTAAAACAGCATTAGAAATTAATGTAATTCCATGTAATTTAAATGCTGCTACAATTGCTGCATCATTTGGAGTTCCATTTGTAATATCTGCATCTGTATCATCAGCTAATAAACAATCTAATAATACTTCAGTATATGCTTGTCCTTCTTGCCCATTAGGGTTGGTTGACTGCAGACCATAATATGCGGTTGCAAATAGATCCATCATTTGAGGCATGTTACTTCCAAGATTTAAATATAAATCCCACCATGCACCAGCGATAATTTCACCATCAGCATGTACTTCACCTACGATATCATTTGGATAAACTTTAGGGTCAATATCATACCTTCTAATAGTAGCCGTTAAATCCATTGGATTATTTCCATCTCCTAAAAGCGGATCTTCGTTCTGTGCGTATCCCCAGACATCAGCATAACCTTCGCCCATTGCACCATTCTGGAAGAATGATCCTTGGTCTTGGTAAAACTCATTGTTGATTCCATGTCCGTATTCGTGATATACAACATCTGAAACTAATGCATAACTCAGGCAATTTGAAAGATCATCAACATAGAAATTGATTGAAGAACCGTTATAAAAAGCGTTACACTCATGTGGAGCAATATCCACATTTGTTGTTAACTGCTGATCCATTCCTGTGAAGGTTGGTAAGATCACCTTGCAATAATCATGAATTACGTTTACGCTATTGTACGCACACAATTCATTTAAACTCGCATCAGAATCGAAAGAAAGAACATTTACCCCTGCATCATTAACAGCCATTGTGAAAGAAGGAGTAGATGAAGTACCATCATTTACTACTTGACACCAAGTTCCTTCTAAGTTCATCGTTGCAGATGAAGTTCCAGTTTCTCCAGAGAATATATAACCCGAACCATCCAATGTATAGCCAGTTCCACCAATCGTTAAATCAAGATTAGGAAGTCCAACATTTGTCAATGGATCTTGCGGATTTGTTATATATACATTTGCTTCTACAGTTACTTCGATATTAGCTGCTTTCATTTTGGCAGCTGCAACTTTATTCTTTAAATCTTCCTTTCCGGTAGGCGTGCAAGACTCATCGTGTTTGTGATTTCCACCACAAGTAGACACTAGGTTGTGTCTTAAGTATATCTGACCAGTGTTTGCGTCAACTAATGTGTACCAGTTAGATGGAACTCCATTCGTTTCAGTGGTCATTACATTTACTTCATAAGCTAATCGGTATATGTTTTTCTTAACGTGCACTTGATCTGGCATCGGTAGAACTACCATTCCTGGTTTTACAACGATACTTTCAATCGGAGTTGTAATTCCAGAAGTAGCAAAAGTACCTGCTGCTGTCTCATCTAAATTTGGAGTCATCGTAACGTCAATGTCATTAAACACATCTGCTCCCCACATAATTACGTCACCTGCAGTGCTTAATCGAACCGCAAGATTACTATACAAAACCCTAACGCCATTATAGGTCTGATAATAATTAACATAAGTCATCTTCTTATTAGAGTTCACTTGTTGTAACACAAGATCACCAACTGGGATATTGAAATCTCCTAGTTTAGATGTAATAAAGTTCATTGCTTTATCACCTGGAGTTGCACCTGCAGATGGAATCGGCTTACCGAAAGCTCTATGCGGTTTCGCATTTTCCTCATTGAACCATACATACCACTCACCATTGGCTTGCTTAAAGTTTTGCCAAGCGGGGGTATTCATTAATTCGTTTTGATACGTTTTATCTAGCACGCGCTTATTGTTCGCGAACGTTACGTTCAGCCTATTATCTTGACTGGAAACATCACTTTGTGCTATAAAACTTAGACTACTCGCTCCTAAAACGAGGATCATTAAAAGTTTTTTCATGTTTACTTGATTGGTTAGTTATTGCCCTCTAAAGATTGCCATAAATAACGAGTTATGCAAAATCAGGTAAGAATGAATGGAGGAAAGGCGTAATTACTGACATTAACGGATTTCAACCGTCAAACCATCGAAAGCAAGTTTCACATTTTCAGGCAGTTCTGTTGAAATTTCTTCATGTTTGCCTAATAAATGAGATGCGTGGGTAAAAAAGACCTGTTCGGCCTTTAATTCTTTGGCTAATGCAAGTGCCTGCTCCAAAGAAAAATGAGAAATATGTTCTGTAATTCGGAGTGCATTTAGCACGAGCACTTTCAATCCTTGGAGTTTCTGTTTCTCCTCCTCGTCAATACGATTCGCATCGGTGATATACGCCATATCCCCTATTCGGTAACCAAAAACGGGCATTTTGTGATGCCACACTTGTATTGGCATCAATTCAACTCCCTTAACTTCAAAAGCTGCATTAGTAATGAAGTTTGGATTCACTTTCGGAATTCCAGGATAAGTAAAGCTGTCATCGAAGACATATCGGTATTCTCTTTTCAATGTCTCGAATACTCTCTCGGTACAATAGATTTGAAAATCCTTCTTGGTCATGTAATTAAAAGGTCTCACATCATCTAGTCCTGCTACATGGTCTTTATGTTCATGGGTAAAAACAACAGCATCAAGTTGATCCACTTCTGTTCGAAGCATTTGCTGTCGGAAATCTGGTCCAGCATCAAATACAATGCGAGTACCATTTACTTCTACCATTGCAGAAGTTCTTAATCGCTTGTCTTTAGAGTCCTCAGAAGTACATACCTCACATTTACATCCAATAACCGGAATTCCTTGAGATGTACCAGTACCGAGGAAAGTTAGTTTCATGCATTTACATTAACAGGAAGTAATTCTTTCACCGTAGCAAGCGTATAGTCGATTTCTTCTTTGGTAGTAAATCTGCTAAATGAAAATCGCACCGAAGTACAACTAACTGATGATCCAATCGCGGTAAGTACGTGAGATCCTTTACTTGCTCCTGAAGAACAAGCACTTCCGCCTGATGCAGCTATTCCTTTTAAATCAAGAGAAAACAAGAACATCTTATTGTTCTCCGTTTCTGGAAGACAAACGTTTAACACTGTATATAAACTGCCGTCATCAGAAGTATCTCCATTAAAGTTAATTGCTGGATAATGTGCCTTTAGCTCACTTCTCATATGGTTCTTTAATCCTTGAACGTGGTCAATATGATCTTGTAGATCATGATAAGCCAATTCCATCGCTTTGGCCAGTCCTACAATTCCGTAAAGATTTTCAGTACCACCTCTAATCTGACGTTCCTGACCTCCACCTTGAATCATTGATTTGATGCGAATTCCTTTTCGAATGAATAAGAACCCAATCCCTTTAGGACCGTGAAATTTGTGTCCGGCACAAGTAACAAAATCAACAGGTAATTCCTTCAAATCAAATGGATAGTGACCCATTGTTTGAACTGTATCAGAATGAAAATACGCGTTGTATTTTCGGCATAGATTACCGATTGCCGTTAAATCGATTTTAGTTCCAATCTCATTATTGGCATGCATTAATGAAACAATAGTAGGAACATCTCTCTTTAATCGATTTTCCAAATCTTCGAAAACTGGTCTTCCAACCTTATCGAGTTCAACGTACTCTAACTCAACTCCGAATTTTTCTTTTAACAACTCAGCTGATTCTATAACTGCTTTATGCTCTGTTGGAGAAGTGATGATCCGTTTCACCCCTAAATCTCTTACTGCACATTTTAAAGCCATGTTATCAGCTTCTGTTCCTCCAGAAGTGAAGCATAATTCGCTTCCTTCACAATTTAAGTGATGTGCAATGGTTTTCCGTGCCTTTTCAATCGCAGTTTTTGTTGTCCTTCCAAAAGAATGTGTGGACGAAGGATTCCCAAAGTTATCCTTCATAAAAGGAAGCATTGCTTCCAGAACTTCTGGATCCATTGGTGTTGTAGCTGCGTTATCTAAATAAACTTTCATTCGAATTGTGTTTACGACTTTGAAAAACGGTCTTCCATTGTATTATAACAAAAATACAGACAACTTTCCTAGAATATAGTATGTGTGCTTGTAATTTTTAAAAAATTACTGGGCAAGTTGAAAGGTTAAAGTGGAAAGCTAAAAGATGGTTTTGGCAATTTCTGCCCTTACTTAGCAATTTCTGCCCCTACAATCTGCAAACGCAGATCGTTTTCCCCTCAAGGGCAAATTACTTTCCCCTTCCTGCTTCCTCCCTTGAGGGAAGAGATCAAAATGATGAAATCATGAAGATCGAAGGGCGGGAAGCGAAGGCAATTTCTGTCCCTTCAGTTGGTCGGTTCGAATTGAACTTGCCTGCTTCAGGTAACGAGGAGATTTCTCGGCTCCTGTTCCAGTCGCTCGAAATGAGCGCTAGACAAAACCGGTTTTGTCTAGCGCTCATTTCGAAAGAGGCAAGTATTGCCGAACAGAGAAATCTCCAGGCATTATACGGGAAAGCTAAAAGACACTTTCTTTTTTTAACTTTCTCCTTTCCCCTATAAAACCCTCCGGGTTTTATATAATCTCCATAATCTCAGCCTTGATCTTTTCCGCTAGTTTATTAGCGTTTTCAAGAGATGAACTTTCAGAATACACTCTGATAATTGGCTCCGTATTGGATTTTCTAAGATGTACCCATTCTGAATCAAATTCTATTTTCACGCCATCCACATCGTTTACCGGCATATGGGCATATTTCTCTTTCATCTTGATCAATAAATTGTCTACATCTATTTCAGGAGTTAATTGAATCTTATTTTTTGAAATGTGATATTGAGGATAGCTAGCTTTTAGTTCACTACAGGTCATTCCTGATTTAGCTAAATGAGATAGGAAAAAAGCGACTCCAACTAAGGCATCTCTTCCATAATGAAGACCAGGATAGATAACACCACCATTACCTTCTCCGCCAATTACAGCGTTTACTGCTTTCATTTGGTTCACTACGTTTACTTCTCCAACGGCAGATGCGGTGTAGGTTCCACCGTGTTTTTCAGTAATATCTCTTAATGCTCTAGTTGACGACATATTTGAAACAGAATTACCAGGAGTCATTGATAAAATATAATCAGCAACTGCAACCAGGGTATACTCCTCTCCGAACATGCTTCCGTCTTCACAAACCATTGCTAAACGATCTACATCTGGATCAACAACAATTCCAACGTCTGCTCCTGTTTCAATAATCTTCTCTGAGATTGCAGTTAAGTTTTCTGGAAGTGGTTCAGGGTTGTGAGGGAATTGACCGTTTGGTTCGCAATATAATTCTTCAATTTGATTCACTCCTAATGCTCTTAAAAGAGCCGGAATAAAAATTCCACCGGTTGAATTAACACAATCACATGCTACTTTGAAGTTTGCATTTTTAATTGCTTCCACGTCCACCCCTGGTAAGGCAAGAACCGCGTCAATGTGTTTTTGTAAATAAGTATCGTCTTCCGTAACGCTTCCTAAATCGTCAACATTCGCGAAATCAAAATCATCGTTTGCAGCTAATTCAAGAACTGTAGCTCCGTCTTCTGCCGATATAAATTCACCTATTCCGTTCAATAATTTTAATGCGTTCCATTCTTTTGGATTGTGACTTGCAGTTAGAATAATTCCACCATCTGCATTCTCCATAGGAACCGCAACTTCAACTGTTGGGGTTGTAGATAACCCAAGATCAATAACATCAATCCCTAATCCTTGTAAAGTTCCGATTACTAAATTCCGAACCATCTCACCTGAAATTCGAGCATCTCTACCAACAACTACTTTTAGTTTAGCATTAGAAGATTGAGTTTTAAGCCAAGCTCCATATGCCGCGGTGAATCTAACAGCGTCCAATGGAGTTAGTCCATCTCCTACTCTTCCGCCTATCGTTCCTCTGATTCCTGAAATTGATTTGATTAAGGTCATTTACTAAATAATTTAAATTAATTGGTGCCGATTTATAGAGGCGTTACAAATATAATATTCTCCACAATTATCGCTTGTAAAACTTACAAATCAGTCAATTAAATAAATGTTTGATTTCCAACACAATAATAGTATAATCCCGCTGTTAATTTCTTTGTGAATAAGCTAACACTTACTAGGCCATTTTAGGGCTAATAATGTTATCTTTGTATTTAGAGTTGAGTCATCCAATTTTAGGAGATCGTGTCTATGTTTGAAGAACAAGGAAGTTTTTTTGAAGAAGAAGATTACAATAGTCACATTGAGCGCTTTGAAAAAATGCTCAGTAAAGATGAATCGTATTTCTTTGATGTTGATGTCTTTGAGTTCCTAGCAGAACACTATTTAGAAGACGGCAACGTAGACCAAGCATTGGCTGCACTTGAAGTTGGAATCTCTCAACATCCATCCTCTGCAATTATCTTATTACGTAAAGCACAAATCCATTCTTCCACTGGTAGAATCAGATCTGGCCACGAGCTATTGAACAAAGCAGAAAGTCTGGCTCCTAATCATGATGAGATATTTTTAACTCGAGCTAGTTTATATAGCCAAGAACATAAGCACAATGATGCTATTAAGAATTTTCTAAAAGCGATCGATCTATGCAGTAATGAAGAAATTGATGATTTGTATTTAGACCTCGCCTTTGAATATGAGAACATTGAAAAGTATGATTTGGCCGTTATTGCATTAAAAAAAGCTCTTAAACTGAACCCTGAAAACGAAGGCGCTTTGTACGAGATCGGTTATTGTTTTGATCAAGATGAACGCATGGAAGCATGTGTTGAATTCTGTTTAACCTTTTTAGATGATAATCCTTATTCATTTACAGCTTGGTACATTTTAGGAAACACGTACAGTAAAATGGATCAGTTCGAAGAAGCAATTGCTTCTTACGATTACTGTATTATTATTAAGGACTCTTTTTCTTCCGCTTACTTCAATAGCGCTAATTGCTACGGGCAAATGGAAGATTACACCACGGCCATTTCCCTTTACTTCAAGACTTTTGAGCATGAGTCAGAACAGGCAATAACGCACAACTATATTGCTGAATGCTATGAGAAGCTAGATGATAAAGAAAATGCTTTAAAACATTACGACTTAGCAATTGCGTTAGACGATAAACTAGGTGATGCTTGGTTAGGAAAGGCAATTGTTAAAGACACGCTTGGATTAACTGCTGAAAGCGTTCAATTGCTGAAAGTAGCCACAGAGATTGATGAGAAAAACCATGAGTACTGGTACGTTCTTGGAGAAGCCTACGAAAAACTAGAGAAATATGAGTCGGCAAAGGATTGCTACGAAATAGTAATTTCCTTAGAACCAACTAGCATTAATGGTTGGTTAGATTTAAGTAATGTTTTGACTGAAACTGATTCGCTTGAAAGAGCTGTTGAAGTGATTCAGGAAGGTTTAGAAACCAATAAAGACAACGATGAATTAATGTATCGTTTAGTTGCTTATCTACTACAGTCTGGAAGAAATGAAAGTGCAAAAAGTCAACTCCAAATCGCTTTGGACAAGAACTTTAAAGCACATGATAAATTATTTAATTATTACCCTGAAGCACAGAACATAAACGATGTACTTAGTATTATCGAAACGTTCAAAAAATAATGATGAATTTTAAATTAACACACATCCCAAAGAGGCCAGACAAGCCGAGGGAAAAAGGCCTAACCATGGTGATGGATAAAGGGCTAAGTCTTCGTGAGGCAGAAGATTTAATTGAAGTTGCTGGTGATAAAATTGACCTTTTAAAACTGGGATTCGGAACTTCATACGTTACAAATAACTTGGCAGAAAAAATTAAGTTATTTCAAGCGAACAACATTCAGGTTTATCCAGGTGGTACTTTATTCGAAGCTTTTATAGCTCGGAAAAAATTTGGTGATTTTAGAAGGTTCTTAGATCAATACAATCTTGACATGTGCGAGGTTTCAGATGGGTCTATTGTTTTAGATCACGATGAAAAATGCGAGTACGTTCAAAAATTGACAAAAGACAGAGTCGTTTTGAGCGAAGTAGGTTCCAAAGAACAAGGAATATTAATTAGCCCAAGTAAGTGGATTAAAATGATGCTGAATGAACTAGAAGCTGGTTCATGGAAAGTTATCGCAGAAGGTAGAGAAAGTGGATCTGTAGGGATCTTCAGACCAAATGGCACTCCGCACACGATTCTTATCAATAAGATTATTGCCAAAATTCCGCCAGACAAAATTCTCTGGGAAGCGCCAGGAAAAAAACAACAAGTTTGGTTTATTAATATTTTCGGTGCCAACGTAAGTCTTGGAAACATTGCACCAAGTGACGTCATTCCATTGGAATGTTTAAGATTAGGATTACGGGGAGATACATTTTTTAATTATCTGCCAGACAACATTATTGATGACCTTCAACAACCAGAAGGTGATCATGCAAAAGCAAGACAAGCTAAAAAAGAAAAAGCATAATGAATTCAATTACCGTTCAAGAATTAAAAGCTTGGAGAGACAGTAGTCATCCACATCAATTGATTGATGTTCGTGAGGATCACGAGATAGAGATTGTAAATATTGATGGACAAAGGATAAAAATGGACAACATTTTAGATTCGTTGGATGCAATTAAAAAAGATATTGACGTTGTAATTCATTGTAGAAGCGGTGCCAGAAGCGGAGCCGTAGTTCAAGAATTAGAGCGACAAGGATTCACCAATACATTGAACCTACAGGGAGGAATCCTTGCTTGGGTAGCAGAGATCGATCAATCGTTACAGCCGTATTAATGAACAATATTGTTGCTTATTTTCTAGTATTTCTTAAAGGCTTGGCGATGGGTGCAGCAGATGTTGTTCCCGGAGTTTCTGGTGGAACCATTGCGTTCATTACCGGGATTTATGAAAAATTATTGGACTCCATAAGTGCGGTTAATTTTGGATTATTCAAGATCCTTAAAAAGGATGGAATAAAGGCGACTTGGAATAGTTTCAATGGAACTTTTCTAGTTTCACTTTTTCTCGGAATCGGTGTTAGTCTATTCAGCTTGGCCAAAGGAATTGAGTGGTTACTTGAGTTTGAACCAATTAAACTGTGGGCCTTTTTCTTTGGTTTAGTGCTCGCAAGTATCATCTACGTTGGTAAACAAATTGAAAAATGGGGAATTGGTCCTATCATAGGACTTGCCCTTGGAGCTGTCGCTGCTTTCTCTATAACTTTACTTCCTCCACTTGCCTCTTCGAGCGAATGGTGGTATATGTTTCTATGTGGAATGTTAGCGGTATGCGCGATGATACTTCCAGGAATTTCAGGAAGTTTTATTCTATTAATTCTTGGCGCCTATCAACCAATTATAGAAGCGTTGGCCGATCGAAACTTCTCATTACTTGCAGTAGTAGCGGCAGGTTGCGCGGTAGGGTTATTGACGTTCGCGCGAATATTAAAATGGCTTTTCAAGAAATTCAAAAATGTCACAATTGCCATTTTAACGGGGTTTCTGGTTGGATCACTGAATAAAATTTGGCCTTGGAAAGAAGTTGAACAAGTTTTTGTAAAGCACGCTGGAGAACCAGATCAAAATGTAATTTCATTGGTAGAACATAGTGTATTACCAAGTCAAGACTACAGAGTATTTGCTCCAAACGGATTTGATAATGCAGGAAACGTAACCGATTGGATTCCAAAAGATCCAGAAATCATCATTGCCACTGGGATAATGATAGGAGGATTCGCACTGATTTTTATCATGGAATTCGTGGCTAAAAAGATGAACTCTAAGCAAAGCGATCATCGACCAAACGGAGGTAACAAAGATGTCGGGTAGTACTTACGGTTTAATCGGTAAAAAACTCGGACACTCCTTTTCTCAAGCATATTTCACCAAAAAATTTAGCGAATTAGAACTTCATGCGTCCTACTTAAATTTCGAACTAAATAGTATTGAAGATTTTAAGGAAACGATCAAGAACAATGATCTGAAAGGTGTGAATGTCACTATTCCTTATAAGGAGGAAATAATACCGTTTCTAGATGAAATAGATCCAACGGCTAAAGAGATTGGGGCTGTTAACACAGTCACATTTAAAGATGGCGTTTTAAAAGGGTATAACACAGATGCATTCGGCTTTAGACAGAGCATTAAACCGTTCTTCAAAGGAAATCATGAAAGAGCCTTAATACTAGGTACAGGTGGTGCTTCTAAAGCAGTAATATTTGTCTTAAAGGAATTGGGTGTTGATTGTCTCTCCGCTTCAAGAAACCCCCAACCTGGACAAATTAGTTACCCGGAACTGAACAATTACATTATTCGATCGCATCAATTGATTGTCAATACCACTCCCCTTGGCATGTTTCCCTCAATTGACACTTTCCCCGAACTTCCTTACGAATTCATTACTAATCAGCATTTATTAGTTGACTTGGTTTATAACCCAAAAGAAACCGTGTTTATGAAAAAAGGGAAAACCGAAGGAGCCAATACCATTAATGGACTTACGATGCTTCAACAACAAGCTGAGAAAGCTTGGGAAATCTGGAACGCCTAGTAGACTGGAAGTGGAATTCTAATCATTTTTGTGATTGAAGAAATCAAGTCTTCGTAGATTCAGAAATACTTTGGTACAGTTTTGGATTAACTCAATTTATGTACTTTCGAACTAAACTGAGGCCAATGTTAAGAATCCCACTGCCAGTCTATTTTACTTTACTCGTATTATTAATTACAAATGCCCCAGTGATTAATGCGCAGTCGTTCCTTCAAATAAACAGTTCGCGTACTTCTGATATTTATCAGGTTACCGCTCTAGCAAACAACGACCTCATTATTCGTGGGACGTTCAAGGGAAGCGCGCAGTTTGGATCTTTTAGCAAAACTTCAGAGAAGAATAAAGCATATGTAGCAAGGGTAAGCTCAGGTGGGAAGTTCTTATGGGTTACCGATTTAGACGTTGTAATTAGCGATGTAGTTGTAACCGCAAAGGACATCTGCGTTCTTTCTATACTGAAGGATAAAGATAAAGAAGCTAAAACAAGCTCAGCCAAAATGATCCTGACCAAAATAGACTTAGCTGGTAAGAAATTGTCGGAAAAATCTATATGTACTTTTTCAGGCAGCTACTATGACCCATACCTCCAAGGTGTTTTAGACAATAAGGGCCAACCTTTAGCTTGTCTCTCGTGGGTAGGAAAAGATGGAGTTAAAATTAATGGAGAATCATTGACAAAAAAGAAGCGAGGAGCAATCTGTTATGTCCAATATGATCAAGACGGAAAAGAAAAGTGGCGACAATTTACCGAGGGTGGACAAGATGATTTTACGGACATGCATCTGGATGTGATGACATTTGACAAAGACAATAATTTCCACGTGATTGGGGAGTTCGGAAAAGAGGCCATTTTTGGAACGACAAAGATGACTACGGACCTTGTATTTGCTAAGGGAACTGGGGGTGTTGATTTATACTTCAAAAGTTCGTTTTTAATGAAAATAACTCCTGAAGGTAAACTAGATAGAATCGAAGAAATTTCTAAATACCAAGCCGAATACACTTCATTGGTATTTCTTGAAAATGGAGACATGATAGTAGGTGGATATTATAAAGGAGATCAAAAAGACAAGAACGCACCAGCCCCTTTTATTGGAGGAAAAGAACTTCCTACAGCAAGCTCTTCAAGTGGAGTTTCTTTTGTAGCTCGGATTAATTCAGACTGGAAGGGTTTATGGACCTACACCATGGAATCTGAAAGAGAGAATAGAGTGGAGAGTATGTCGGTATCAAATGACCGTCTTATCGTAACAGGATGGTGGAAAATGAATTTATCAGATGGGGAAAATAACTTTAAAGCAGTTGAAACCACCTTTCCCTATAAATCAGAAGTTTATCAACAAGTGTTTGATCTAGATGGTAAAAGGTTAAAAACCATCGTTTATCAGGGTCAAGGATCAGAATGGCCTAATCATATCTTAAATGAGAGTAAGCAGATTGTGACTTTTGGATGTTTTAGAAAAGAGATCATTATTGGCACTTCCAAATTCACATCAAAAAGTAACTATCAAAATGCATTTATTATTATTCCGAAAAAGTTATCATCAGTCAATAGTATTAACGATGCTAATGCGGCAACAACGCCAAAAGATACTGAAACTGTTGCAGATTCGCCTCCAGAGGCACCTTCTGATGGCAGTTATACTAGCGGGCAACGAGTATTAGCTAATTGGCAAAACAAAGGGAAATTCTACAGTTGTGTGATTAGTAAAATAAACGGAAATAAAATCAGTTTAAAATATGATGACGGATATACGGAAACTACTTCGACAAACTTTCTAAAACAATGGAATTGGGATGTTGGAGCTTCAGTTGAATGTAATTGGAAAGCGAAAGGAACTTACTATAAATGCACTATAAAAGCTGTGACCAAGACTCAATTCCAAGTTCTATATTCTGATGGACAAGCTGAATGGACCTCTGGAAAGTATTTAAGATCAAATTAATCTATTCTCCTCCGCTTCTATTTTCTTGGATGAGCCTACCTTTACAAGCTAAATTTGCCAGATGGCTAATGTCTTGGTATTCTCTTACATTTGCTGTCTTATCTTTTCCTGGAGCCGTGTATGCTCGAGTTCGGTGGATTTTGTAATAATCGGTTGAAGAATAGTTTCGAGTTCTTTTACTTAACTCCCGATTATAAGCTTCATACTTCTCTTTTTGGATTAACAAATCGTCTCCCACATAAGCTCTTACCGGAGTTATGTTTTTCGAACCTGAGTTAGAGGCATTTCCAGAAGTGCCGGTAGTGGAAAGCAATGGTTCCGTTTTAATAGGTCTAACAGGAACATCAACTTCTACTACCTCCTGTGCAATTCGATCATCGGGTTTTGGTTCATTGATAACCAGTAATATTTTCCGTTTATCGTCAATTAATTTCAACATTTTTACCGGGTGAGTATCCGTCTCCTTAATATCTACAGCTCTTTTATATAAAGACTCAGAGCGATCTAAATCTCCTTGTTTAAAATAGGAATCAGCTTTTGCAATTAACTTACGGTATTGCGCCTGAGGACCATTTGTGATTCCCGCTTGAATGTCCGTATCTAGTTTGTTTAATACAGATGATGAGATCATGGTCGTATCAATTACTTTAAACGCTATTTCAGCTTGTTCATATTTACCATTTTTATAAATCAATTCTGCATTTGCCAGATTAGCTAAAGCCTCATCAACCTTCTTATCAAAAGCTTCTAATCTTCCTTTACATTTAACTCCAAACGCACTATCAAATCCCAATTCTCCTGTACTTAGATTAATATTAGCACGGCCAGCCGTAATATCTAATCCATCGTAAACAATATCTTTTTTCTTCGGGACTAACTCTATATCACTTTCTAAAATTGTTAATTCCTCCATATCTTCTGGAAAATAGTTCTTGTCAACGTCTACCAAAATAGACTTGGAAACAAAGTTTGCTTTAGAAAATACAATTACATAATTATAACCACAAGAGAATTCTTCTGTTTCGAACTTACCAGGTTTCACATTGGAAAAGGAACTTACTTCCTTACCACTCTTGGAGATTTTTATTTGCACCCCAGACATTTTCGCAGAAGTTAATGCGTTATTTATTTTCCCTATCCATTGGATCGTTCGGGTTTCTTCTTGGCCATAGCAAAGTGCAAATGCCAATAATATTGTTACTGTAAGAACTGCTTTCATAGGTGGGAATTAAAAACCGAATGAACGGTAATTTGAATCTCATAATGCAGTACAACTTAAAAGGATACAGGTTCAATGTGAAATCGTTTCAACTAAAAAAAGCCCTTTCCTGAAGAATCAGGAGGAGGCGGTATTTCTTGTTTTCATTTTGTTTTGTTTTGTTTTTTAACAGCAATGGCAAAACAAAACCCAAACCACTGAAACAAATAATTTACAGTCTGTTAAGCGTTCTGAGAATATGTCAGCCCTCCAAGATCAAGATAGGTTTTCCCGAAAACGGGATAGAAAAGCCTATTATTAGCTTCAATTAATTGTGGATTATTAGCATTAAATTCACCATTCAAGTATTATCCTTTGTTTTACGTTTAAACCCCGCTGTCTTAATGGCCAGTTCGAATCCACATTTTTTTACTCCATATTTCA
>JBLIOB010000048.1:0-19618 GCA_047639575.1 Parvicellaceae bacterium | reverse complement strand
TTATGATCGACAATTTAGCAAAAAATGGCAAGCTTTTAATTTATAGAAGTTCTGCTGGCTCTGGAAAAACATTCACTTTAGTTCTAAACTATTTATGCATAATTCTTGCGTCAGAAAACCCGTTCAAATTTAAGGAGGTGCTTGCTATCACGTTCACGAATAAAGCAGCTAGTGAAATGAAAGCAAGAGTTTTTGAACATCTAATTGAACTATCGGATAACAAAAAAGGCTCCAAAATAATGGAGGTGTATGCCAAAGAACTGGATCTAGACAAATCCATAATCAGTTCAAACGCAAAAAACAGATTGAGCTCTATGCTCCATAACTATACAGATGTGAGCATTTTAACCATTGATAAGTTCGCGCATCGGTTGATTAGATCATTTTCCCGAGATTTAAATTTGGAAGCCGATTTTGAAATTGAAATGGATTTCAAGAAAGTTTTAGCGGAATGTATAGACCAATTAATTGACCAAGTAGGAACAAGAGAAGACCTTACCAAACTTGTAGTTCATCATGCGAAGGATAAAACAAAATTCGACAAATCTTGGAAAGCCGTTGAAGATTTTAAAAATTTTGGTGCACTTATTGCGAAAGAAGATACGGCCAAACAAATTGAAGAAATTGGGAAGTTTTCAATTGATGATTTATTTCAGGCCCATCAAAAAGCAATTGCCGATGTCAATAAAGCCTCAAAAGAAATTTCAGATTTGGCTTCCCCCATTATAAAAGCAATCGAATCTTTTGGGGTTGAACATATAAAATACAAATCAGGCGGCTGGAGCTCATTTTTCAGCAAAGCTTTGAATGGTAAATATGCCGATTTGCTCTCGCAAGCGCATGCTAGACTTTATACTGCCATCGAATCAGAAACATGGGTCAACAAGGGCGCCCCAATTGAAGCATATGAACTTGAAAATTATTTTTCCGAAACTGTTGAGAAAAGTACAAAGGCGATTCTAGCGAATTGCTCCGCTATTCAAAAAAGTCAAATTATTCGAGAGCAAATTATTGGTCTTGGGTTACTCAAGGAAATATCTATCATTCTTGAGCAATACAAGAAAAGCAATAACCTTGTTTTAATATCAGATTTCAATAAAACGATTTCAGACATTGTTTTGAACCAACCTACCCCATTCATCTACGAAAGAATCGGATGCAAATTCAATCATTATTTCATTGATGAATTCCAAGACACCTCTGTTCAGCAGTGGCAAAACTTCATACCATTAGTTGATGATAGTTTAGCAAAGGGAAAAACAAATTTAATAGTTGGGGATTCTAAACAGGCCATTTATCGTTTCAGAAATGGTGAAGCGAAACAGTTCATCGATCTTCCAGAAATTTATCAGAAAAACGACTCCGTTGTGCTTCAAGAAGCTCAAAGAACATTTGACACTGAATATAATCCCAGGTTCTTAGATGACAATTATCGCTCTGCTTCGTCCATCGTCAATTTTAACAACCGATTGTTTGAATATGCACGCCAACAAATGCCAGAAGAAATAGCCGCGCATTACAATAGACAAAGTCAGACACCAATTAAAACTTTTGCAGGTCGGATTGAAATATCGCTGCATAGTTTGAAAAAAGGACAAGCTGAAGAAAAGCGATTTTTTGAGAATCAGCAAACACTAAAATCAATACAAGATTGTATTTCAGATGGATTCAATTATGCTGACATTACCATATTAGTTGCAAAAAACAAAATAGGACAAGAAATAGCCGAGTTCTTATTATCTGAGGAAATTCCAGTCACCTCATCAGATAGTTTAAAGATTTTAAACAACAAGAAGATACTGGTTATTTTAGCCTTATTAAATGTGCTAGAGAACACACATAGTCAAGACGATGTGATCCGGATCATTTCTAATTTCTTCCCCGATCAAATCACCTCCTTAGCCCAAAAACTAGAGTTAAGAACGACTAAAGACAATGGTAAGCAGAAACTTTTAGAAATAATCCAAAAGGAACTTCAAATCAATTTATTGGATTGGCAAAGTGATTCTCTTTATACCAAATCGAAACACATTATATCTCGTTTTTTCAAAAGAGAAGAGCAAGATCAATTTGTGGAAAGTTTTTTGGAAAACACCCATTCCTTTAGCAGCTCCAAAGGAGAAGACATCAGTCTATTTTTAGAATGGCTTTTGGAAAAAAACCCGGCTATAGACGCATCTGAAAATGAAAATGCTGTTCAGGTTATGAGCATTCACAAGGCAAAGGGTTTAGAATTCCCAATAGTAATAATACATCGTTGCGATTGGGAATTGGGGCCGACTAAATTCAGCCGAGTATGGACCAATGTTTCCAATTCTAATATGTCCTTGAATGTACAGCTCTACCCAAGCGAAAAAAACTTTGCTGGAATTGATAAAATTGAAGAGCTTGATGAAGCGAATCAAAGATTATTCTTAGATGCTTTAAATTTATTCTACGTGGCTGCCACTAGACCAGTTCATCGATTATATATCAATGCTACTAATAATACTGACAAAGATATTTCGGCATTAATTAAAAACTTTTTAGAAATCGACCCAAAATCCGAGTTTCCTATTTATTGGAATGAAGGAGAAAGAGTGGCCGCACCTACTCAAGTAGCTGCAAAACGTCCGCACGATTTTACGTACGAAACAAATTCTGAATTAAATATTGAGATTGCTACGCGTGCTCGAAAGGATCAAGAGGGATTATCCGAGCAACGATGGGGCCAACTTGTTCATACAGCACTAGAACTTATAAAAAATACTAAAGAAATACAGTCGTTTGTTAACGACCTTATAGTACTCGGTAAAATCTCCGAAAATGAAAAGGAACAGTTCGAGGCGGATTTACTAAATACATTTAATCATGAACAACTAAAACAGTGGTTGAATGTAGGACATACTGAGCTACGAGAACAAGAGATAATTGATGAGCTTGGAGGAATCTACATCCCTGACCGAATCATTTTACTGGAGAACGAAACCATACTTATCGATTTTAAAACTGGTCAGCCCCGAACGAAAGATGAACATCAAATAACTGATTATGGTCACTTGTTGACGGATTTAGGCTATTCAAACATTAAAAAATACCTATTTTACGTCCGAAAATCAGAACTCAAACAAGTGCTGACCCTATGATTAATGAACTAACATCGGACAATTCATATCGTCCTAAAATCACATATGTCCTAGCATTGTGTTGTCTAATGATCACTGCAGGAACTTTAATGTTTACGAATTTGGAAGGCTACTATGGCGCCTCAGATTCAGGAGGAGTTCCTTTTTTGGTGCGTTTAACCGTGCCATTCCAGCATGGGTTTTCCATCATTCCAAGAGTAGTTCACATGGCGATAATAATAGTCTTGTTTTTGTTAATAGCTCGACCCGTAGAAAAAATCCTAGGAAGCCTTAGGTTTTTGCTTTTCACTGGACTTTGCGGGGCACTTTATGTAATAACTCACCGGGTTTTAGAGATGCAAGGACATGGGTTCCATCCTATCATTTGGTCATACTCCATCATTCTTTGGTACATTTTAGGAGAAGCTAAATTTATCAAAACACGATCCTCTTTTCAAGAAAATTATAGACTATTGAGAATCGTTATTGTTGTAATGTGGGTGGTAGCTCCTCTAATGATGATGTTTATTCCCCTTCATTTTAATAATACGGCACAAACTTCTTTACTAGAAAGTTTATGGTTAGGTAATGTATTTCATATTTTGGCAATTTTATTAGGGTTTGCTGGAGTTTTAATATTTAAGAAAACAATTAGAAAACGCATGTTAGGGTTAGCTAGAAAGAAAAATTTAAAATATTCTCCTTTAGATAAGTTTGCATTTTTCGCGGCATTATTAATCCCCCTGTTTCTATTAGCAATCGTTTATATAAAACCAACTTAAATGTATACATGGGAAGTAAAAGCATTTAATGATTTCTCTCTTGAAGAGTTTTACCAGCTTATCGCATTAAGAATTGAGGTTTTTGTAATAGAACAAAACTGTCCATATCAAGAATTAGATGGAAAGGATCAAGATAGTATCCATATTGTCTGCAAGCATGATGGAATAGTTGTAGCGACCACCAGAATTGTAAAACCAGGGCTATCATATAAGGAGCCTGCTATTGGAAGAGTTGTTATCTCTAAAGATCATCGTGGGAAAGGATTAGGTCATCAACTAATGAAAGAAACCATGATTGCCCTAAAATCTACTTATGGTGATGTCTCAGTGAAAATGTCCGCTCAAGAACATCTAATTCCGTATTACGGGCGTCACGGATTTAAGCAAACTTCAGAAATGTATTTAGAGGATGAAATCCCTCATGTAGAAATGATCTACACTCCGACAGTTTGAATTATTAGACCGTTTAAAACATTGATTCATTTCAAGAGTCTCCAATTCCTTATATTTAAGGCTTAAATAACAATTATCATGAAATCAAAGATCTTATTTATCGGTGCAATTTGTGCCCTCACTGCATGTAGCGGTCCTTCAATAGATATGGAGGCAATTAGCAACGAAGCTGGAAATGAAAACCTACCCGAAGCAGTTGAACCAGTTGAGTTAGAATTTGAATACATGGATAATTCTGCTGACCCTAAAGCAGATTTCTACCAGTTTTGCAACGGCTCATGGATCATCGCAAATCCAGTTCCGGATGACAAATCACGTTATTCTTCTTTTAGTGAAGTTAGCGACAAGATTGACAAAAGATTAAAGTTGATTCTTTTAGACATGAGCCAAGAAGAACATATTGATGGATCCAATGAGCAGATTTTAGCTGACTTTTATGCGTCTTATATGGACACTATACATCGTGACGATATCGGAACAAGGCATCTAGATGAAACTATGACTTTAGAGTTTGCGAATTCTATTGAGGACGCTGTAGGAATTGGAAACGTTCTTGCTTTTCACCATCCAAGAGGAATTGGATCTCTATTTAAGTTTTATGTTGAGATTGATGAAAAAGACAATTCACAATACGTTGCCTATTTGGCACAAGGGGGATTGGGTCTTCCAAATCGAGGCTATTACCTGAACAAAGATGAAAGGTCAACAACTCTTCGAACAAAATATAAAGAACACATCGGTAAAGTTTTCGCACTTTCTGGATCAGAAATTAGTAAAAGTGACGTAGATGCTATTTTTAATATAGAAAAAGAATTAGCGACTAATTCAAGAACTCAAGAAGCCAACAGAGACAATAATGCTAAATATAACCCTCATTCAGCTGAAGAAATAGCATCTAAATACCCAAACCTTGATTGGATCAAGTATTTTGATAAAATCGGTTTGAGCAAAACAGACAAAATCATCGTTCAGCAACCAGAATTTTTTGCCCATGTTGACAAAATGATGAATTCGGTACCTATTAAGTCTTGGAGTCTTTATCTAAGTTGGAAAGTACTGAACAAGTTTGAGACTATGATGACCAGCGAATTGAATGCTGAGAATTTTGATTTTTACTCCCGAACTATGCGAGGAAAGAAAGTAATGCAAGATGACTGGAAAAGAGCCATTCAGAGAATTACTATGTCTCCAATCAATGAAATACTAGGAAAAAGATTCGTGGACGTAAAATTCAGCGAAGCAGACAAAATCAAGGTCAATGAAATGGTAGACAACATTACAACTGTTTTTGAAGAACGAATTGGAGGTCTGGAATGGATGAGCGATGAAACTAAGGTTAAGGCGAAAGAAAAACTTCATGCATTTGCTAGAAAGTTAGGTTTCCCAGATAAGTGGAAAACGTATGAAGGGCTACAAATTAGCGATTCAAACTATTTGGAAAACAGCATTAATTTATCTCAATATCGATTTAATGATAAGATGGAAAAACTGAATAACTCTATCGACAAAAGCCTTTGGGAAATGCCTGCACATATGGTGAACGCATATTACAATCCGGCATTAAACGAAATCGTGTTTCCTGCTGGAATTATGCAAAACCCATTTTTTGACCCAGGATATGAAGACGCTGTTAACTATGCAAGAATGGGGGCTGTAATTGGTCATGAGTTAACACATGGTTTTGACGATCAAGGTGCAAAGTACGCAGCAGATGGAAACCTTCAAAACTGGTGGACATTTGAAGACAGTGTGAAATTTGCTGAAAAAACAGAAAAACTAATTTCGCAGTATAATCAGTTTGAAGTTTTAGATGGTGTTTTCATTAAGGGCAAACTCACATTAGGCGAAAACATTGCAGATTTCGGTGGGTTGACCATAGCGTATTATGCATATTTGAAATCACTGGAAGGCAAAGAAAGGACCGAAATCAACGGCTATACAAATGAACAAAGGTTCTTTATTGCATTCGGTCAAGTGTGGAAAAACACAATTAAGGACGATGAATTAATCACTCGTGTTAACACAGATTATCATTCACCTGGTAAATACCGAGTAAATGGCACTTTAGGTAACATGCCTGAATTCTTTGAAGCATTTGATGTAAAAGAAGGCGACCCAATGCGCCAATCTGCAGATAAAATTGCTAAGATTTGGTAATCATCAGACCGTGCAATTAGAAGAAAAAATGATTAAAAGGCTGTCACAATTGATGGCCTTTTCTTTTATAGCAGAAATTTTAGTCTGCTGGAAAATGTGGATTCCTATTGGCAGAGAATTCCCAATGATTTCTGCCTTTGAATCGATTCCAATTTCTCTTGGGTTGATAGGCGATTGCATTCTGATATGTTTTCTTTTTACTTCCTTAATTCTTATTATTCTTCACAAACATTCAAAACTTGCCTTTACCGTGCTGCTGGTGTGTTTTGTTCTTTTAATACTAGAAGACATTGCTCGCTTACAACCATGGGTTTATGGGCAAACCGCCATATTGTGTTTGCTTTGCTTCCAACCAAAAAAACCTAACACAGAGGAGCTTAAAAAATCAATTTTAACTGGAGTCTTAATTGTTATTGCAGGTATTTATTTGTGGAGCGGATTACAAAAGTTTAACCTCAATTTTATTCGAGAAACTTTTCCTTGGTTATTATCTGCAACGGGAATTGATTTAATAGTTCCTGCCGGGGAACCAACACCTTCCATCAACTATTCACTCTTCCTTGTTGCACTTGGCGAAACTATCCTCGGGCTAATGATCATATTTAAAAAGACTCGAAAAATTGGAATGATTGGCACGTTAATCATGCACGTATTTATTCTCTTTTCAGTCGGCCCGTTAGGACATAATTGGAATCAAGTAGTTTGGCCTTGGAATGTATCTCAAATGCTTATTTTAATCTCATTTCTAAAGTTTAAACCAGACATTAGTTTTCGAGCGAATATTAAACCAATCAAGTTCAATTACATTTTAATCTTATTGTTTTTTATAATGCCAGCTTTTAATCTAATTGGTCTCTGGGACCCTCCTCTTTCAGGATGTTTATACGAAGGAACTCATGATGAAGTGGCGTTTTATTACGATGGATATAGGCAAACAAAAATGCTTAAACATCAAGAAGAAGGTTCAACGATTAATGAAGATGATTTGGGCAACTTCCTCGGTACCAACACATACTTCACATATTGGAGTCTGTACGGGATGAATGCACCAAACTACCCTGCTCATCGCTACTATAAACGAATCGGAAAAATATTGTGTTCAGAAGTGTCCAATCCAGAAATTGGAGGTCTAGAAATCACGAGTCGCAAAAAGTTTACTGGGGAACTAGTTTACGAACGTTGCACCTGTTTGGAATTAGCCGAATAATCAATACAACGAGTTATATTTGTACCATGAATGAGGAGGAAGAAAAGTTTATTAATCCAATAGACAAAGACACAATCACCGATAAGCCAAGCACCTTGGCTTATCCTCACCATCGTGGAAGTTTGCCCGTTGCTCCTAATAGACAAGGTGAGATCAAGATCAAAGCCATGGGTGCCATGGAACATCAAACCAATCAGCAATTGAGTCAAATCAAGCAGCAGATGGAATTGCTCGCTAAACAAGCTTCAGCTATTCAGGACCGAGTGGAAGTTTCTGAGCAAATTTATGGAGCTGAAATGCGATTTAAACCGGATGTTCTTCACACTTATCACTTGTACCAAAAAGAGAACGGAAAGCACACGCTATCAATGATTGGACCTAACCAATGGGGCCGAAGAGAATGTCCTTTTACCTTCGTTGCTTCTGTAAAGTTATTAGGTGATCATACTTGGGAGATTGTACAGTAATGTTAAGTCCTTAAAACGCTTTCAAACTCTGTTTCATTTATAAACTCCCATCCCTCGTCCGTACAATCCAGCATGTCCTGAATTAAATTACGATCAACAAAAGTCTTGGCTTCAAAGGCCGTATGAATGGATTTAGATCCCATTATTTGAATTTCTTCAAAACTTTCAAAACTCAAAACCTTAAAGAAACCTTTATCGTTACTGTATTTTCTATACTGTGGGAATTCCATTAGGACAAATTAAATCAACTTTCATTTGGATACCGATTTTTTTATCGATTAACTTTGTACTCGTTCATTAATTTATGACTTATCAAGAAAGGTGGAGGGTACGGCCCTGTGAAACCTTAGCAACCAATTCAAGTAATTGAAGAAAGGTGCTAAATCCAACTTCGATATTATATCGAAGACAGATGAGTTCGGATCAAGACTTTTAAATTACAAGTCTCTTCTGGATTATCTGGTAGAGGCTTTTTTGTTTTATACAAACTGCCTTCCAGATACCTTTCTTAGCTAAGTCAAACTTTTAAAAAGTAAGACATGAGTAAAATAAAATTGGGAATATTTGGATTTGGCTGTGTAGGAACTGGTTTGTATCAGGTGCTAAACCAAACGAAAGGGCTAGATGCCGAAATTAAAAAAATCTGCATTAAAGATGCTTCTAAACAACGAAGCATAGATTCGAGCTTCTTCACAACGGATAAAAACGATTTATTAAATGATGAAGAAATCGACATCATTGTAGAACTAATCGATGACGCAGATGCCGCGTTGGAAATCGTGAAAACCGCATTCAAAAAAGGGAAGCATGTCGTCTCAGCAAATAAGAAAATGATTGCTGAAAACTTACAAGATCTGCTCGATCTGCAAAAGGAAGCTGGAGTTTCTTTTTTATACGAAGGATCTTGCTGCGCCAGTATTCCAATAATCAGAAATCTTGAAGAATATTATGATAACGATATGCTTTCGTCTGTTTCAGGGATTTTCAATGGCAGCACAAACTATATTCTCACTAAAATGATGAAAGAAGGTGGTGCCTATGAAACCATCTTAAAAGAAGCTCAAGATTTAGGTTTTGCTGAATCTGATCCAGCACTGGATGTTGAGGGAATCGATGCTAAATACAAATTGGGTATTATTCTTTTTCATGCGTTCGGACTGGTGACTACTCCTGAGTCAATTTTCAATTATGGGATTACTAAAGTCAATAATTTTGATCTTGAATTTGCTAAACAACGTGGACTTGGAATTAAGTTGATTGCTAATTGTACTCGAAAAGAAAATCAAATTCATGCCATTTGCGCGCCAACTTTTGTGAAAGACGATTCACCTTTGTACACCACCAATAATGAATATAATGCGGTAGTAGTGGAAAGCGCATTTTCCCAACAACAAACATTAGTTGGAAAAGGAGCAGGCGATAAACCAACGGGATCAGCTGTATTATCAGATATTTCTGCTTTAACCTATAATTATAAATACGAAAACAAAAAGAGCAAGCGGAATGCTGGTAAACTAAGTCTAAGTTCTAATACAGACATTAATATTTATGTGAGATATGCGCATCAAAACAAACCTGATTTCACGATTTTCAAAAGTATTGAAGAACAATACGCGGGCAAAAACGGAAAATATATAATCGGAACTGTGAATCAAGAAGATTTAGAAAAAGCCAAGTGGATTCATGACGAGGCTGTGAACATTATTCTGATGAATTGATAGTCTGGGTGTATCCAATTCGTCAATCAAAATAAGGATAAATGGTTGCTCCCAAGTTGGTTTTTCGGGTGGTTTTACAATGATTTATTGAATAGCTGACACCAAACTTCCTTATTCTATCTTGAATGTCTAAATTTGATACATGTCAGGAATTAAGCATTATCAAAAAGGTCAGCAGTTTCTAATTGACCAAAATCCAAAAGCGGCACTAAAAGAATTATCCAGAGCAATTGAACTTGAGCCTAATAACGCAGATTATCATTCCGAAAAAGGCGTGGCATTATTCCATCTCAACCGTAAAATCGAATCGATTTCAGAATTAAATATTGCTCTTAAATTAGAACCTGACAACCCGTATAGATATTCTAGCAGAGCTTATTTAAAAGACTCTATGGGAGACACAAAAGGAGCTGTTGAGGATTACCTTATTTGTACCAAAATGGACCCTGAAGATGCAATCGCATTCAATAATCTTGGAATTCTTGAAGATAAACTTGGCAGAAAACAGAAGGCGAAAGAACGATTTGAAAAGGCCGATGATCTAGCTAAAATATTGGATGACAACAACATTTCTGTCCAAGGAGAACCGGTAAAAGAAACTTACGTGGAGCCTACTAATCTTCAGCAAGAATTAAATATCGAGAAAAAATTAACAAAGGAAAAAGGCGCTTCCACTATTATGGTAGACGTCTTTAGAAGTCGAAAAACTAGAAAAGAATTCATCAACTTTATTAAAAAAGGGTTTAAATCTGGAGACAATGAACTTTCTTGACGAAGTTGCTGAACAGCTAATTGAAAATCACGGAAGTGACCTAAAAGATATTGCAGTAATTCTACCTAGCAAACGAGCTTCATTATTTTTAAAGAAATCGATTGCTGCCAGACTAAAAACAACTTTTTGGGCGCCTCAAACTATTAACTTTTCTGAATTAGTTAATCAATACCAAGATGAAGTCATTTTGGACAAGACTTCTTTGTCTTTCGAATTATATGAAGTTTATAAACTTCAGGAAGGAAAAAACGCAGAGACTTTTGATCAATTTTACAAATGGGGTGAAATACTCTTAAGTGATTTTAATGATATTGATCTGTACTTATTAGATGCTAAAGAAGTGTTTCGTGATCTTCGGAATATTCAACAATTAGAAAGTTGGGATACGGAGAACCACACGGACATGCAAAAAAAGTATCTTGGGTTTTGGGCCAAACTAGCTCCACTCTATTATTCTTTCAAAGATCATCTAAAACAAAAGGGCTATACCTATAGCGGTGCTGTCTATAAAAATGTAGCGTTACAACTTAAGCTAAATGGCATTAATAAAAATGAATATAAGCAGATCTACTTTTGTGGTTTAAACGGCATTTCTCCTAGTGAGATAGACATTATTAAAACTTTTCAAAAGAATATGCCAACACAAATCATTTGGGATTTGGATGCACATTATGTCGACAATCCTTTTCATGAAGCTGGTCATTTTTATAGAAAAATAAAAAATAGTCACGAGGAACTAAATGGAAACAAACCTCCAAGTAACTTGGATGTGTCTACAAAGAATATCACTATATACGAATCGCCATCTAATGTTGGTCAAGCAAAAATTGCTTCCCAAATATTAGAGAATATTGCGCCCATCAATTCTCATGAAAAATGTGCGCTGGTTCTGCCCGATGCATCAATGCTGATACCAGTCATTGAAGAGTTGCCTCAAAGTTTGGAGCAGGCAAATGTAACGATGGGCTTCCCATTAGATAAAACGGAGATTTATTCACTGATCAATCACGTATTTAATTTACAAGATAACATTCAGAAAAACCAAAGTGGAAGTCAGATTAATTTTCACCACATGCCATTTCTCCGAATCATTAAACATCCAATTCTTCGCAGCTTATATAGAGAGGAATTGGAGGCGATCGATATTGAGATTAAGCGGAATAATAAAGTATTCATTCATAACAATGATCTTGAAAAACTGGGGATCTATAAATCCTGCCCCTTACTCTTCAATAAATGGGAAAATTTCCATTCTACTCCCTTTGAAGCAATACTAAGCCTCATAAAATTTCTTAAACCTAGTTTAACTGCTGACTCTTCAGCCAACAAAATAAACCTCGAAGCACTACATGGAATTTCTGAATCAGTTTTAAAACTGAAACACGTTCTTTCCATCTATCAGTACATTACCAAGCTAAGCACATTTAAACGAGTTTTTTCTAGTGCTTTAAAAAGCTATGAGATGTCGTTTTATGGAGAACCCCTTTCTGGTTTGCAAATTATGGGGCTGCTTGAAACTCGTTCGTTGGATTTTGAGAATTTAATTTTGTTGTCTATGAATGAAGGTGTTGTTCCCAAGGGAAAACACGATTCTTCTATATTACCTTATGATTTAAAAAGATATCATGACCTGCCCGGCACCCATGAACGAGATGCAGTAATGGCCAATCATTTCTTTAGACTAATTCAAAGAGCTAAAAACGTGCATCTGATATATGCACCAGTGTCTGATGGATTTGGCCCCGGAGAAAAAAGCAGATTTTTACTCCAACTGGAACAAGAATTTGAACTAGGTACGATTGATTATAAAAGATTTGCTACTCCAATAGGTTCTACACCAGATCAGCTGTCCGTTGAGAAAAATGCACTCTATTTCAATGAATTGGAAAATTACATGGTCAATAAGGGATTGTCTGTATCCGCTATTAATAAATTTATCCGCTGTCCTCTAGACTTTTATTACAGTTACATATGCGGATTAAAAGAAGACGACTCTGTAGAAGAAGATATTGAAGATAGTACGATGGGCTCATTAATTCATGAAGTTCTAGAAGATATTTACGAGCCTTTTATTGACTCTTACCTTACTGAAGAAACGCTTAAGCTTGAATTAAAAAGAGTAAGAAATTTAGTCGAAACTAAATTCAGCAAGAAACTGAATCAAAAGAATTTAAATGGTCATAATTATATTTCGAAGGAAATTGCAATAACCCAAGTTGAAAAGGTGCTTCAATTAGATATAAAGGAGATAAAGGCTGGAGTTAAAATATTATTATTAGGCACGGAAAAAGAAATTAAAACCGAATTCACCCACGACTTTAACGGAAAACTGATCCAAATTAAATTGAGTGGAAATGTTGATCGAATTGATGAACGGAACGGAGAAATACGAGTTATTGATTATAAAACTGGAGGTGTCTCAAAGGATTCCGTTCCTAAATTAAATCTGGAAGCAGGGTTAGATGGATATAACTTCAGCCAGAAAACTTCTAAAAGCTTACAACTTGCTTACTACAGCTATATCTATGGAAAAAGTCACCCAGAAAAGAAAGTTACGAGTTGGATTTTCGCAATTAGAAATACTAAAGAAATCACGTTTCAAGGAGTTATAAAAGGAGGTGATTCATGGGGAGAAGAATTTCGAACTAATTTTGAACAAGCTCTTGATCATATTATTTCAAACATTTCAGATCCTAACTCTAGTTTACAACATTCATCAACGTCAGATTATTGTCGCGTTTGTTAATCGTTATTTTTATTCAAAAATTCGGGTAAAAGAAAACCCGAGAAGGTGGGGCCTCTCGGGTTTTACAAGCAAGGAAAATAAAAAACCAGTAAAGACAAGAAGTAGCGTGCAACTTGTCTCCGTTCTGTAATAAAGACGCACCCATTTTCAAGAAGGTTGCTCCTATCGTGTGGCTAAATGAACGAAAGGCATCATATTGATGACTAATGTGTCAAATTAATTGATAAACGGCCTAAAATAGTTTGGAACTACGGAACAAATTTGTATCCAACTCCCCTGATTGAATGAAAATGGACGGGATTTCTAGGTCTTTCTTCAAAGATCTTTCTGAATTCAACAATGTAATTATCAATTGTTCGGGTGGTAGGATAAACATCAAACCCCCAAACTTTTTCTAGAATGTCTTGTCTGCTTACTACTTGACCTTGCCTATCAATGAGTAATTTAAGAAGTTTGACCTGTCTTTTAGTCAAAGTTTGGATTGCGCCAGACACTGTTTTAACTTCAAAAGTGGAGAAGTTAATTTTTGAATTTGAAAAGGAAAATTCTTGGTAACTCAAGTTTGGCTGATTCCCACTTCTTTTCAACAATTTTTCGACTCTTAATAATAGCTCTTCAAGATTAAATGGTTTTGCCAAATAATCGTCTGCTCCAACCTTTAATCCCGTAATACGATCTTGACTTGAATTCTTCGCTGTTAGCATTAGAATTGGAGTAGCGTCATCTTCTAACCTAATAGTCTCACATACACTGAAACCATCCACTATAGGAAGCATTACATCCAGTAATATTAAATCAAACTTTTTCGCCTTAATTACATCCAACGCAATCTTTCCATTTGCGCAAACTTCCGTTTCATGACCCTCAAGATTAAGGTTAATCTCTAAAAGTTCTGAAATGGAAACTTCATCTTCAACGATACATATTCTAGCCATGATTGTTAATTGTTTTGTCTTGTAATTTTATTCCAGATGTGAAGTCGTGGATTAAAATCAATATATTTAAGGTGCATTAAAGTAAACAAATAAAAAAATGAAAAAATCAATTTTAACAATTGGACTTGGAGTTCTTTTGTGTTCTGTCGGATTTTCACAATCCCAAACCACTGAAACTACGGAGACTAATTCTCAAGCCACAACCTTACAACCTAGAGAAGTTAAAATTAAAAATTCTGTTATTGTCCCTAAGCCCACCAGCTCTGTGTCGATAAAATCGAATGCAGTTAAAAAAGCTGAGGCAGTTGATCCTAAGAAGGAATCAGGAACCAACAAAACAGAAAAATAACCCCATCAACATTGAAAATAATGAGAAATATTTATACAATTGCTATATGCATGTTAATGTTTATGGCGTCTGGGATTTCGTATGCCCAGTTGAGCGAGGGAGGGACTCCTTATTCATTTGATCATACGGTTCCATGGACCAAAGTTGATCAACAAGAAATTCCTGCCCCAAATTTAGTACAGGCAGCTACTGAAGATGATTTGAATGACCCTCGAATGGAATACAGGGTTGGTTTAAACATGCCTGTTAGTTTCAACCCAACAAATTCAGGCTCATGGCAAACTATGGCTGATGGAAGCGTATTATGGCGTTTGAAAATTCATTCAGATGATGCTATGGCACTTGGTGCCTATTATAATAATTTCTGGATTCCAGATGGAGGTAAAGTTTTTATCTATAACGAGCATGGCAACCAAGTATTGGGTGCATTTACCTCTGCTTATAATAATGCTAATACTATTCGTGCAACGCAAATGGTTCAAGGTAATACTATGACAATTGAATACTACGCTCCAGCAGGAACAATTGGATTTCCAATTATTGACATCAAAGAAATCATTTATTTCTACAGAGGTGTTGAAGACTTTGTTAATGGTTACATTACTGAAGCTACAGGAGTTGTTGGCTATGCAAAAGCGCAGACATGCGAAGTTGATGTGGCCTGTTCACCAGAAAACGTTGGATGGTCTGATCAAATTGATGCAGTTGTTTTTTACACTTTCCCTTCAGGTGGAGGAACCGCAATGTGTACGGCTTCAATGATTAATAATACGGCTGCAGATTGCACTCCTTATATGATAAGTGCTTGGCACTGTGGCGAACCAACTGCTGGCAGTAATATTTCCGGTTGGGTGTGGTATTGGAATTATCAAAAAACGACCTGTTCTCCAGGTGCAGCAAATGGATCTGATCCTAGCGCAGGTACACAAACAATGACTGGTGGTACCGTTAGAGCATCTTCAGGAAATGGAACATTAAACAATCCTCCGGGAACAAATCAAGTAGCTGGATCTGATTTCTACTTAGTAGAATTGACTTCTGAACCGCCTACGTCTTACAATGCATACTACGAAGGTTGGAACCGCGCAAATTCTGCTTCTTCATCTGGTGTAAGCATACATCATCCAGCTGGATCAGCAAAAAAGATTTCAACTTATACTTCTTCGCTTGGTAGCACAACTTATAATGGTGGGGCTAGTGGGGCTCACTGGGCTGTAACTTGGGCATCAACTACTAATGGTCATGGAGTTACAGAAGGCGGATCTTCAGGATCGCCAATTTATGACAATAATGGAAGAATGGTAGGTCAACTTTCTGGAGGATCTTCGTTCTGTACATCCCCAACATCCTCTGATTTATATGGTAAATTTTATACTGATTGGGATCAATGTGGAACAACTGCTAATGCTCAGCTTGAGCCTTGGTTAGATCCAGCAGGAACTGGCGCAATGACCTTAGACGGGACTTACCAACCTTGTACACCAGTAACTCCTGTGCCTCCTACTTGTGCAATATCTGCAAGTGCAACTACTATTACGGCAGGAGCATCTGTTAATTTCACTGATAACTCAACTGGAATTCCAACTTCATGGAGTTGGAACTTTGGTGGTGGTGGCGCTCCGGCAACATCTACTGCTCAAAACCCTTCTGGAATTGTGTTCGGCACTCCAGGTGTTTATACCGTTACTATGACGGCTACAAATGCTCAAGGTTCTTGTAATACAACTATCGTTATTACAGTGGTCGCATCTTCAGGCTGTGACACCTTAAGTAACATTGCAGACACAAGCACAATCACCGTTTACGGTTCAGGTGCTGGATATGTATCTGGTGTAAACAACTTTGGTGACTTTCAGAAAGCTGAAAAATATACCGGATATGCTCCTTGGACACATGTTAATGGTGCACAAGTTGGACTGTTTGATGTTAGAGACGGTGGTAACGGTGCAACCTTAGACCTTGTAATCTATAGTGATGCAGCTGGACTTCCAGGAGTTGAAGTAGATCGAGTCTCATTTGACTGGCTATCTATTGAAACTGCTTTGGGCGGACCCGCAAGTCAAGGTGTAGTCAACTTACTATTTAACTCACCGGTAAATGTCGGTGGACCTGATTTCTACATTGGAGTTGACTTTACCTCGTTTGGTGCTGGCGATACGATGGGAGTTTTCCAAAACTTAGTGAATGTTGGAACAAACACTGCTTATGAGCAATGGAATGATTTAACATGGCATGATATGGAAACTGCATGGGGAGCAGGTAATACCTTCTCTTTATACATTAATCCATTTATGACGGATCTTCCCGTAGGAGCCGTAGTTTCTGCGACACCTGCAACAACATGCGCTGGGCAAACAATCTCGTTTGATGGTTCAACGTCTACCAACGCAACAGGCTATAGCTGGTCATTCCCTGGCGGAACTCCAGCAACCGGTTCAAGTGCAACGGAAGCAGTAACCTATGCAACAGCTGGTAACTATACTGCTTATCTATTTGCTTTAGGTACTTGTAGTGGTCAAGCTTTGGATTCTATCGCTGTAACCATTACTTCTGGTCCAACTGTAGTTTCAACTGGAACAGACCCTAGTTGTGTAGGGACCGATGGCTCAATTACCATTTCTGCTTCTGGTGGTTCAGGGTCATATGAGTATAGTATTGATGGTGGAGTAACATTCCAACCAGCCAGTACATTCACTGGACTAGCTGCAAATTCGTACAACATTGTTGTTAACGATTTATCAAGTGGCTGTTCTGGTACTGATACATATACACTAAACCTAAACGCTGGTGGTTTAACCGTAACTACTAGTGAAACTGACGAAACATGTGTTGGTGCGGATGGAACAATTACAATTACTGCCTCTGGCGGATCTGGATCGTATGAATATAGTATTGATGGTGGTGCAACATTCCAACCTAGTAATTCATTCTCTGGATTAAGTGCTAACACGTATAATGTACTTGTTAATGATTTAAGTACATCGTGTGGCGGGACAGCAACATCTGTTGTTAACGCTAGTGGTTCTTTAACAGTAACATCTGTAGGAGTTGATCCTACGTGTGCTGGTGGTGATGGAACTATTACAATTACTGCTTCTGGTGGATCTGGTTCTTATGAATATAGTATCGATGGTGGTGCAACTTTCCAACCAAGTGGATCATTTACCGGTTTAGCAGCGAATACATATAGTATCGTGGTAAACGATCTTTCGAGTTCTTGTTCTGGAACAGATGCAGTAACGTTGAACTCAACGTCTGGAATCACTTCAACTCCAAGTTCAAATGATCCTTTATGTGCAGGAGCATGTGATGGAACGATTACAGTCACTGGTGCTGGTGGAACTGGCTCATTAAGTTATTCTCTTGATGGAGGAACAGGACAGCCAACTGGTGCTTTCACTGGAGTTTGTGCAGGACCCCACACTGTTGATATAACAGACGGTAGCGGATGTACTGAAACAGTTAACATCACATTAATTGACCCATCTGCGGTTACGCATACGGCAACAGTTACAGCTGAAAATTGTGGAGCCGGAAATGGAACTATAACAATTGCTGCTTCTGGTGGAAACGGAACTTATACGTATTACATAGACGGATCTCCTGTGGCAGGACCAACGGTTACTGGATTAGTTGCAGGATCATATTTAGTTCATGTAGAAGACGGTAATGGATGTTCAAGTGTAGGTGTTAATGAAACGATTACAGGAACAGCAGCAGTTGTATTATTATCAACTGCTGCGGACGAAACTTGTAACTCTTCAAACGGCTCTATTTCAATTACTGCTTCTGGAGGTGATGGTTCCTATACTTTCTCTATAGATGGCGGAGCAACCTTCCAAGCTTCTGGATCATTTACTGGCCTAGGTGCAGCAACTTATAATATTGTTGTAATGGATGGGTCTGGTTGTACTGATACAGGTACTGAGGTCCTTACAAATACTGGAGGTGTGACTGCAACAGCATCGGCCTCGTTAACTACAATTTGTACTGGAGATAATGTAACTATTACCGCAACAGGCGGTACTGGTTATGTATGGAGTACTGGTCCAACAACTGCATCTTTTACAGATACGCCAGCTGCTACTACAACATACAATGTAACTGTAACGGATGGATCAGGTTGTTCAGATAATGCAAGTGTAACTGTAACTGTTAATACAATACCAACAACTACAGTAACTGCTGACACTTCGATTTGTGCAGGCGAAACGGTTATGTTAACTGCTAATGGAGGAACAACATACTTTTGGAATACAACTGAAACTACTCAGTCTATTTTAGCTTCTCCTTCAAGCACTACAACCTATTCTGTAATTGCTTCTAACGGGTCATGTGTTGGATCAACTGCCAATGTTGTAGTAATTGTGTTGCCTTCTCCTACAATGATTGCAACAGCTTCTGCTACAACAGTATATCTATCAACAGGAGCTACGGTTAACTTCAGTAATTCAGGTTCTCCTGCTACTTCTTATAACTGGGACTTTGGAGACGGTGGATCTTCTACCTCTACAAGCCCAACTCATAGCTTTAGTCTTACTGGGGTTTACACAGTAATACTTACTGGTACACTAGGTAGCTGTACAGACACAGACACGATTATTATAACTGTGCTATTAGAAGTTGCCATTCATGACGTTGTTGATGGGATTTCGATGACAATGTTCCCGAATCCAACGGAAGGTTTATTTAACATCAATATGATCAACACTAACAATGTTGAAGTTGAAGTGCAAGTTGTGGATGCAATCGGTAAAGTTATCGATTCAAAACAACTGAATGGATACGATATTAGAACTTCGTTCGATCTAACAACTAGACCAGCAGGTATCTATTTTGTTAGAATTTTAACTGATGGCGGAATTCTGACAAAACGTATTTCGGTGGCACATTAATTAAAATTAAATTTTTACTTTAGGGGGTATTCA
>JBLIOB010000047.1:0-19657 GCA_047639575.1 Parvicellaceae bacterium | reverse complement strand
ATTTGCTTCGGTCTTCGGAGTGGGACAAGAAGGTTCTCGAATCACTTAATTTTCATGTGGCTTTCGGCCTTTGGTGATACGCTCGATGTTCCCTAATTCAGTGTTCTACTGTTCAATATTCCTTTTTACATTTCTTACTCAAACGCAAAATACATCAAGACGCCCGCATGACTCATAGCGAATAGACCAACCATGAACCCAGCAATTGCAAGACCATTACTTACTCCTGCTTTTGATGCAACAGCTCGACCTATTAAAGAAAGGGGCAATCCTGACAAACCTGAAATAGCTGGAATGATGGCAACATATTTACCGTGATACTCCAAAACAGCAACCGCAACGGCAACATTTATTATGATGGTAACAATGGACAAAGTTAGTCCCAAGCCACCAAAGAGTTTTCCTTTGGCAATCTGGCTATCCAGTTCCATTTGAGAATAATCTCACATCCCGAATCAATAATCTTCCCAGTTAAACGCATCGTCTTCATAGTACGCGTCATCATAAAGTATACTGTCGTTATTTCCGTACGAATTCAATTCTTCAACGGCAGCGAATATCATAACAGATCCATAAAACAAAACAATAGGAGATATAATTATGGTTGCTAAAGCAGCACCATTTCCAGCTTTAATCGGCTTAGTTAATGATTTGCCATAAATTCCACAGATAAAGGCAGTAATAATTATCGGATAAGGAATAAGCATCATATAATTACTACCTGTTATTCCTGCTAGGAGTATTGAACCAAGAAATATCAGCACTGAACCGATGGAAAGAATCAATCCGATAAGACCAAATTGTTTTCCTTTTCGTTTGATGATAGCCGTTTCATCCTGCTGATCTAATATATTGGAGTCAAAATCCATCTCTAATCATTTTCATTATTACTTGACTTCTCCTGGTCCTCTTTCATCTTATCATCAAAAGAATCACTGGACCAAGAATTATCATACATGGACCGTTCAAGTGTATTAATAACGATAGCCATTTGGTAGGAAATTCCAAACATCACTAAAAACACCACAACCCCAAAAGGCGCGATGATAATTCCTGCAAGTCCATAACCATTACCAAAGCCTATTCCTGAAGAAATTATTTTCCCAGCAATAGAGAGCCCCAAACCTGTCAGAGATATAATCCCCGGAAGCAGAGCAGCAGCAAACCCTAGTTGAAAGTAAAGTGAAGAGGTGAACAAGGCTGAAACTAAACCGACTATAGCCAAACACATACCTACTATGCCTAACGTAGTCCCTCTCTTCTTTTTCCCACCAAAATCTGGCTGGAAGTAGTCAATTACTTGATCGTTCATAACTTCTAAGATAATTAAATGAATACTATATTCCAGGAAAAAATAGGCACAAAAAAACCCCGTTTGAAAGAATCAAACGAGGTTCAATGTTTTAACTAAACTAATTAGTCGTGTGCATGGTCAACTGCATTCTCTATCCCTTCCGTAGAAGGTGACGCCAAAAACAACATCACATATGAAAGGATAGGCAGAACTAAACCTATAATTACTCCAACCCACCTACTATGGATGTTTGTGCTTATTTTCACTCCCTTATCGAAACTAAATCTATTTTGAGGATCGAAGCACTGGATGGAAATACCGCTAGCACATCAGAAATGAACCTTACACAAAAAATGCTACTATTTAGTAGTTAACTGATCAAAACAATAATGAGATTTAACCCATCATCATCATTACCAACCAAATTGTGTCGATTATACCAAATACGATTCCAAGCCAACCGCCTATCTTTCCAATGATAGTGAAGACTTTGGGACTATTATATTTCTCAGGGTTTGCTGCAAAAGCTTTTTTCGCTTTTCCCGCTTTTCCGAGAGCTAAAAATCCAAATATAATACCAATTGGCCCCCAGCAGGTAACCCAAGCAATAATACCAAATACAAGGGCCATCATAGCCCCGGGAGCTTTTTCTTTAACTGTTGTTGCTGCTGGTGCTACTTCTGGCGCTGCTGCTACTTTTTCTTCTTCTGACATTTTATTTTCGTTTTTAGGGTTTTATAGATTCAAAGAAAACAAAAATATCTAAGGTTTAACATAAATTATGAAATTATTCGCGAACAATAGTTATCCACACAATATGGCTGTTCATGATTATTTTTCATTCCTTTATCGAAATCAAAGGAATTAAGAGCATGGAAACATTAGACGGAAACGTGGCTAGCACTCCCGGGATGGGTTTGTCACCAAGAGCTATGCAGGCCTTAGGTAAGGCAGCAGGCTGGGGAAAATTTATTTCAATTGTTGGAATATGTTGCATCGGAATTTATTTGCTAATCTCCTTATTCGCGTTATTAACATCTATTGCCATGATTGGCCAAGCTCCACAGATGTTTTTCATGATGCTGGCTGGAATTGCCCTGTATGTTTTAATACTTATTTGTTTCATCAAATTAATGCAATTTAGTTTCTCCGCTGCAAAAGCAGTTCAGATGCATAATTCGATGGCATTAGAAAGCGCAATGGAAAAACTAAGTAGTTATTTTACTTTAACTGGCATTGCAACAATTATTAGTTTGGCCTTAATTATTATTGTGGCTATCGTCATGGTTTTTTTCGGTTTAGCATTTGGTAATAGTTTTGGAAGATTTTAATTAAATTAGATTTATGGAAAACACAACTCAATCACTTAACGAAGGTTTATCTCAAAACACAGTTAACAACCTTTCAATGTCAGCTCGGGCAATTAAAATGGGCGCTATTTTGGCTTTAGTATGGGTAGGCATACTCACGTTAAATGGCTTATATAGTATGCTCATGAACTTTTTCCACGGCTACTTCTCAATCATCGACATAGTAACTAATGTTCTAGGAATTGGATCAACTGCAATTTTTATTATTCCAATTTTAGGCGGCTTCAAATTTAGCGGCAGAATTAATCACGCCATTCTTTCAAATGACCAAGAATCAATGTCACAGGGTTTTAGGGCTTTGAAAAAAGTGGGCAAAACCGTATTCATTTTTTCCATTATTAAATTAGGCCTTTGGGTAATTGGATATGCTTGGATGTCTATGGATGGCGGAGGATACGGTCTTTACTAGCCTCTGGTAAACACCCAGTCATTTCCGTTTGATTCAACGTCATTGTATAAGTAGCCGTCTGTATCGAACGCTTTAATTTGTTCGACCTCAGTTATTCGGTTAGTGACTATAAACCTGGTCATTAAACCTCTGGCTATTTTAGCATAGGTCATTATGATCTTGTACTCTTCATTTTTAAAGTCTTTGAAGATCGGAGTGATGATCGTTCCTTTTACTTCATTCGCATTGAGCGACTTGAAATACTCTGAAGATGCTAGGTTTACGATTATTGCCCCGTCTACTTCGTCATTCAGATGAGCGGTTAATTTTTTCTTCCAAAACGCATACAGGTTTTTAACCGTAGGTGTTACTACAAACTTAGAACCCATTTCTAAACGATACGGCTGAATTAAATCCAGCGGTTTGATAATCCCATACAATCCTGATAAGATCCGAACATGGTCCTGAGCAAAATCTAAATCTTCTTCACTCATGGTTGTAGCTGACCAGCCTCTATAGACGTCTCCTCTAAATGCTAGTGCCGCTTGTTTGGAATTATTGACATCAAACGGCAACGACCACTCCTGAAACCGCTGATGGTTCAAATCAGACAAGGCTGGACTTATGTGCATCAACTTGCCAATTTTCTGAGCAGAATACTTCTTTAATTTCTTAACTAAATACTCAGATTCTTGCAGGAACTTAGCTTCGGTATGCTTTGATACATGTGCTTTTGCTTCAAAGTCTAGAGATTTGGCTGGCGAAAGAAGTACGATCATATCATTTGCGTTTAGGATGTAAAGTTAAAAAGGATCATACTACTCGCATGCCTTTATTGACATTTATTCAAGTAATTAATCAACAAAAAGACTAATCAATAATAAAGTACGCTTCTGGCGTTCTAATCCCTTTTAACTCAAAAACGTGAGGATAGAACTTCTCTAATTCTGACATCATCAAATCTTTAGGCAAGTCGGCAAAACTTCCATAATCATGGGTATACTCCATGTATTTTCCGCCACCCTTATTGAACTCTTGAAAAATTGAGTCATCTACTCCGTTAAATTCTAATGGTTCAACTCCTAATTTATCACAGAGGCTAGAATTAAAAGCAGGTGTACATTTCACCCATTTCTGATTTAAATAAAACTCCGTAGTCCCATGAAAAACCAGCTCATTAGATTTCAGCAGTTCTTCTAGTTTAGAAGTACCAATGTGATTCGTTACTCTTGCAAAAGCTAATCGAGAAGGGATTCCGGATGCGCGCCCTAATGCTGCCAGCAGACAAGCTTTCTCACCGCAGTAGCCATAAGACCTGGTTAATAAATGGCTCGCCTTTAACGTGTCATCTCTTAGATCAATCTTATATGGATCATAGAAATACGCATCTCGAACATGTAGATAAAGTTTTATTGCTTTTACAGTATTTGATTCTGTACTATCCTCTTGAACTGAATCAGCATTTAGAATTGAATTAGCTAACGCAATAATTCCTTCATGGTCTGAGTCAATGTAAAATGCGGGCTTTAAATATTCTTTCATCTATTTATTGGTCCTATAATTCCAATACACTTTCTCTAATAAAGCTTTGATACTTTCCACCAGGATAGTAATCGTTGTAATCAAAATTCAACCAAATGTACCCATCTTCATCTTTGTAATAGAAGATTGATTTGTTTTTAGACTCCTTGTGGAATAATTCGGCTTTGATAATATAGATGGCAGCTTCTAGTGATTTTGCATCTCCAATTTTTACCTCTGGATATAAATGCCCAACTTTTGAAGAATCAGCTAAATACACAGTGGTTCTAACTAATCTTACTTCACCACCGATAGACTTAATAAGACCACCCATTAAAATTGAATAATCATCGCAGTCTCCTTTAAATTTATCATCGTACTCAAGTTGTTCAATGGTCTCACTGGTACTTGCGTAATAATCCTCTTCAAAGGGATCATAAACATAATTCCACCTTGCCCGCACTTCCTTAAAAACGCTGAAATATTGAATCATCTTTCGATGACGGTGTAAATACTCATAATCTTGGAAATTTGTTATCGCATAATTAGTTCCTGTTTTTCGAACATCTACAGCCTTATAATCCACTGCTTTTAATATGTGTTTAGCGCTGTAAAATTGGACATTCTGCCATTCATCGAAATTAATCTTTTTGTTCTGAGCTTGCAGACCATACAACATGGTGGAATAATCATAATACAAATCCTTTAAACCATATGTGCCTTGGAAATTTGTAAAAGTGAGCACTCCAAGTCCAATTATACACACGGCATATACCAGAATGTGTAATTTCTTGACTAGAAAATAAACGGCAATAAATACAACAATAAAAGTTAAAAAATGATCAATTCGTAGCCCTTGTCCAAAAGGCAATCGGATTGTTGGAACGTAACCATACACTACAATAAAAGTGGGCAAAGAGATAATTGCAGTAATGACCGCTATTAAAAATTTAGGTGTTTGCTCATTCTGAGTCAACATCTTCTGATACCACTTCTTCTTTATTTGAACTTTTTCTTCCACTCAGTTGTTTTATAACCTCAACAAATTAGCTTTAACTTATATTTAACGCATTAAATATACTTCGGTTATCACATGGATGAAAAGAAATTTATTATTCGTAAAACAGAAGACGAATGGAAAGCAGAGTTAACACCTGCAGAATTCGATGTTTTAAGACGAAAAGGAACAGAAAGACCATTTACAGGTGAGTTTAACGATCATGCTGATAAAGGCATCTATACCTGTAAAGGATGTGGAGAAGATTTATTTACAGACGCACAAAAATTTGACAGTGGATGTGGGTGGCCAAGTTTCGACAGTGAAATTGAAGGGAAGGTTACTAAAACTAGCGATGAGACTCACGGAATGAAAAGGGTTGAAATCCTTTGTAATAAATGTGGCGGACATCTTGGTCACCTATTTAATGACGGCCCAACCGAAACTGGAGTTAGGTACTGTGTAAATTCAATCTCTTTGGATTTCAAAAAAGAAGAATAGTACCGTTTATCCTATAATTTTTACTTGATTTTCTACTTTGCGTTAAACTAGACATGGGGCTTTTCGGCATACATAGCGGCATGAATCAAGGGTACGAAGGAAATCGTGCACAGCTAAATAGACGACCTAAAATGAATCTTGATCTAGCTTCGCCTGATCAAATATCATTATCTCGCAGACCGATTAAGGAAAAAACTTCGCCAGAAGAAATCGAGAACTATAAAGCAAAATATCAGCGTTTAGCTAAGCTAAGACGAACGAAAAACATGTTTTTAATGATTGGTGTTCTTGCTACCCTTGTCATAGGTACCTATTCTTTCCACTTATTTCTAGAATATATAGCAGATCAGGATGTGATCATTTCCACTTATCAAGTTAATAGGACTGGAATATGAGCAGCGGAGGTCATTCAACCAGTATGGGCATCAGCTTAAAGTTCAATCGCGATCAATTAAAGCGAAGGGATAAACAGTACCCAATCCATTCAGGAAATCAAAATATAGCTAAATCTCGGCAACCAATTAAATCAAATTTAACGGATAAAGAAAAATTAACAATTGCCAAGCGACAAAAGCTGATTGCACTGAAGAAAAGAAGATCAAACCGAATTACTTTCCTCATCATCACCGCATTTACATCAGCTATTCTACTCTACATTGGCATTGGATTATTAAAAGGACTCGACAAGGCGATGGATCATCCTCATGAAGAAGTAATGACCTACGGTCAACGTCCTGGATCGAGCGGTTTCATAGATTTAGATCCGTCATCAAGAGATTATTCTCCAATTGAACCTGAGCCGTTAAATCGATTTAATTAAAGCAATTCTTGGACAAAAAAAAGCCCCGCTTAAAAGCAATCAATTTAATCGAGCTCAATTAAAAAACAGGAGAGGTAAGAATCCTATTATGGTTACTAGCGAAACAGTTTCCCTCTCTAGAAAACCAATTAAATCAGAATTGACCGAAATTCAACTAACATTAATCAAAGAAAAGCACAGAACGCAAGGAATTTCTATAAAACGTTGGAATCTTATGATTTTAGCTCCTATTACCATCATTTTCACAATGTTAGTGCTGCTCTTATTTTACTATGGACTAACGGGTTTAAATGACGTTATGAAAATTGAAAACCCGGCTCCTACAGAAATTCATATATACGAATATAATCATCTATATGTGCCTTCAGAGCTCGATTACTCGCCTCTAGAAAAAGAATAATTACTGGTTACCAAATCCAGATCAAAAAAAAGCCCTTCCCTATCCCGAAATTTCGGGACGGGAAGGGCTCAATTTCAAAGTTAATTTTAAGCTACACCGCGCTTCGCTCTCTCTAATACGTCTGGCAATGTAAAGGCTAAACGAACGTTTAATTCAGAATTATCAATTATTTCATTTGCTTCAATAGTGTTGATTCCTTGAAGTCTAACTATGTGGGAATTCCGATACGGCTCGTCTATATTGTTACATATATAGTACTTGCACATTTTTCCTACGTATAAATTTTGGTAGGCGTATAATTAAAATTGCATATTTTTTTTAACTAATTGTCTATTTCTCTGGGTTATTTTCTTTCTCATTACTAGCGATTTACAAGTACGTGATAACCCGTAATAATATGATTCTTGATCTAAATATTTCTTTTTTTAATTTTGTTTTCGTAGTTTGCGAATCAAAATAATTAAAACCCAGATAAAATGAAAAAAGTATTATTCGCAACAATTATAATTGGAGCATTCAGTCTTACCTCTTGTAAAAAAGATTACACGTGCACTTGTACGATAACTGATACTACCGGAGCTACGGCTACAACTAGCAGTACATCAACTATTAACGGCAAGAAAAAAGATGTGGAAACTGCTTGTGAAAGTGGAAATCAGACTATTGGAGATTATACTTATGCTTGTACTATTGATTAATTAATAGTTCATTTAATATTTAAAAGCCGCAATTTTAATTGTGGCTTTTTTTTGTCCATTTATTATGGTCTATAAAGTAATTCGAATTTTTATTGGCACTATTTTTATTGTCAGCGCATACACAAAGCAGTATTCCATTGAGGGGTTAGAGACTCAGGTTTATGATTACCTGTCTAATTGGAAAATCGCTGGGTTAGCGGCCCGTGGATTAATCTTTATTGAGTATTTCATTGGATTTTCATTTATAGTCATTTATCGCAGGTGGCTAGTGTGGATGGCGGTAGGTTTAATTAGCGGTTTCACATTATTCCTTGGAATTCAGATAGCAACGGGACATAATCTAGAAAACTGCGGATGTTTTGGTGAGTTAATTGAAATGAGTTCTATAGAGTCACTCATCAAAAACTTTGTAATCCTTGCACTATTAATTGTTTTACTATACAAACATTGCGCTTCAATTTGGCAAAAATGGGCTAAATTAATATTCATTGGAAGCTTTAGCTTGTCGGTTGTGGGGTTGATGTATTATTCTCCTTATAGTCTTGATTCTCAATCCACAGAGAAAACCTGGAATACGACTTTACTTGAAAACGAAATAAATTTTGAAGTTCCGAATTCAGGTTTAATTGTATTTTTCGCCACTAAATGCAAACATTGCAAATCTGCTGCCATTCGATTAAATAAATTAAATCATTCTGCGCATAAAATATTACTAATATTAATGACTGAGAAGGAGATAGACGCAATTAATTTCATTGAAAGTACCAACGTAAGATTTAAACATTTTATGTTACCTGTTGATAAATTCTTAAATTTTAATGGAAGTATTCTGCCTGGATTGTTTGCAGTTAAAGACGGTGAAATTTCAAAATATTGGAACGGCAGAAATTTAAACGCCAGCGCTTATCAAGAGATTGATGTTTTCCTAAAAGATGTAAAGTAACTTAGGCAAGTTATATGTTCTAACTTGTAATCAATTTCAAAAGTCAACCAGTTGATCCAAGAATACATTTAACAACCACAAGTAATGATCTTAGATTGGTACATACTTAAGTCATTTTTTAGGCCATTTTTGTTATCTTTTTTTCTATTACTTCTAATTTTTGATTTACAATTAATCTGGCTGTATTTTGATGATTTAATTGGCAAAGGTATTAATCCCATTACTATTATTGAGTTAATATTATACGCCAGTTGTAAAACCATTCCTTTAGTCCTCCCCTTATCGATATTCTTGGCTACCATTTACACAATTGGAAATTTTTCTGAAAATTTAGAAATCATTGCCTTTAAAACCGCAGGCTCCAGTATGTTTAGAGTTCTTCGAAGTCTAATAATCGCTAATGTAGGGTTAGCAATAGTCGCCTTTATATTTTCTAATAACATTTGGCCAGTTGCCAAACTGAATTTACAATCGACATTATACTCAATTTATAATTCAAAACCTGATCTTTTGATAAAGGAGGGTCAGTTTAGTGATGGAATAAATGGATATACCATTAAAGTTGGAAAAAAAACAGAAATTCCAGGCGAATATAAGGACGTTTTAATTTTTCAAGATAAAGCAATTAATTCGTTTAAAGATTCTCCAAACGATAGCCGAGTTTTCAACAGGGAAGTACATGCAGAAATTGGAGTAATCTCTCCAAATGAGTTAACTAGGAATTTAAACATCAAATTAAAAAACGGCCAAATTACAGAGGAAATTGAAGAAAGCGCACTCCCTAAGCTTAAGGTTCCATATTCAATAGTCGACTTTGATGAACTTGAGTTCAATATAAGTATGACACTAAATAATTTAACTCAGAGTAATCTTAAAAGCATTAATCTAGAATGGTTTTCACTCGCTCAATTGATCGGAGTTCAAGATTCGTTAATGATTGAAAGCAAGTTAGCCCAATCGAATTTTATCGAGCAATACATTAGATTGCATTCTTTAGATTCGTCTGAACTACTTCAGTTATCAACTATAGATTTTAGGGATATTTTAAATACCGAAGCAAGTCACCGAATGGACCCTATTATTAGCCAATCTGCTCGATTTGCATTATCAAAAAAAGACACGCTCATTCAATCGAGAATATTAATCAACCAAAAGGTACTATTATCTTTCACTTGCATTTTGTTCTTTTTTATTGCTGCAGCCCTAGGGGTCATTTTAAACAGAAATGGCATTGGATCCGCTGTTATAATAACTTTAGGCTTATTCCTCATTCATTACTTTTTAAGCCAACTGGGCGAAAAGTGGGTGGAATCCGAATCCATGCCAATTTTTATTGGGCTCTGGGGTCCGTTCTTGATTTTTTTAATATTTGCTATTATCTTATTTTATATTGCAAATAGAGATGGTAAAATCAATTTTTTAAAATTAAGGCAAACCCAAATTAAAACTAAATAAATTTAGGTCATTTGATCGTAATTATAAGGACGATTAAAGTTTCCTACACACTTGATTGGTGCTGTTCTTCAAACTTAATTCTAAACTCTTCGATATAAAAAAGCCCCTCTACCAAAAGCAGAAGGGCTTTATAAATTTAAAACGTGTCTTAAGCTACACAGTCCTTCACTCGGTCTGCAGCATCTTGTAATGTAATTGCTGAATGAACATTCAATCCAGAATTATCAATTATTTCTTTGGCTTCAATGGCATTCGTTCCTTGTAATCTTACGATAATTGGTACTGGAATATTTCCAATGCTCTTATACGCATCCACTACTCCTTGAGCAACACGATCACATCTTACAATACCTCCAAAAATGTTAACTAAGATTGCTTCAACTTTTGCATCTTTCAATATTAAGTTAAAAGCTTTCTCAACTCTTTCTGCATCAGCAGTACCACCAACATCTAAAAAGTTAGCAGGTTCCCCGCCAGACATTTTAATGATATCCATAGTAGCCATTGCTAAACCAGCTCCGTTTACCATACAACCAACGTTTCCATCTAAATTCACATAGTTCAGACCAGCTTCTCCAGCTTCAACATCCATAGGGTCCTCTTCTGATGTATCTCTCATGGCCGCATAATCAGGATGTCTATAAAGACCATTTCCATCCAATGTCACCTTAGAATCAACTGCTATAATTCTAGAATCTGAAGTCTTCAGCACCGGGTTAATTTCAAACATTGCTGCATCACATCCTTCATACGCATTGTATAATGCTTTTATGAATTTTGTCATGTCTTTCATTGCCTTACCTGAAAGGCCAAGGTTAAAAGCAATCTTTCTACATTGAAATCCTTGCAGTCCTACTTTAGGATCAATTTCTTCTTTGAAAATTAATTCAGGTGTTTTTTCAGCAACCTCTTCAATATTCATCCCTCCTTCTGGAGAATACATGATGATGTTTCTACCTGTTTCTCTATTGAGCAGTACAGATACGTAAAACTCCTCCGTCTCTTCTTCACCTGGATAGTATACATCCTCAGCAATTAAAACTTTGTTTACCAATTTGCCTTCATCAGAAGTTTGAGCAGTTACTAAATGTCCTCCAACGATTCCGTTTACCACATCTGCAACCTTATCTAATCCTTTTGCCAAAACAACTCCATGAGAACCTGTTTCGGTAACGGTACCTTTCCCTCTTCCACCTGCGTGGATCTGGGCCTTCACTACAAACCACTCCGTACCTGTATCGGCACTTAACTGTTTAGCTTTTTCAACTGCCTCTTCTGCACTAGAAGCAACAACCCCTCTTTGAATCGCTACTCCGAAACTTGCAAGTATTGATTTCCCTTGGTATTCATGTAAATTCATTCGACTAGAATTAGTTTTCTCAAATGTAAATTTTCAAACGGCAATTTCAAAATTAATTCTACTATGTTTATACACAACAAAGCGAAGTCACCTCATGTCAAATCCGTAGATTTGTAAATAATCTCAAACGAAGCCAGAACATATCAAAAACACACCATTCAGATTGGTGAAGATGAGATCGCATTTCATCGTTTTACTAAAAGCGATTCTGCTACGCCTATCTTATTGCTTCACGGCTCTATAGAAAGCGGAACCATATTCTTCACAAAGAGTGGCAAAGGGCTTGCTCCCTTTTTATGCGAAAACGGTTTTGATGTATTTGTTCCCGATATGAGAGGAAAAGGGGAAAGCATCCCATCAGTAGCGAAAGGGCATACCCACACCCAGACAGAACAAATCAAAGAAGACATTCCTGCTTATTTAGAGAAAATAGCTGAACTCAGGCCATTTACCAAAATACATTTTGGAGCACATAGTTGGGGTGGAGTGCTTTTACTTGCTTACTTAGCAAGAACCAAAGATGCTCGAGTCAAATCAATGGTGTTTTTTGGAACAAAAAGAAAAATCTATATTAAATCTTTGCGTAAATTTTACATGGTCAACTTTGGCTGGGATTGGCTCGGACAAAGAGTATCTAGGAAAAGAGGATATTTTCCAGCTAAAGATTGGAAATGGGGAAGTGAAAATGAACCATTAATCTTTTACAATCAGATTCACCATTGGGTTAAATCCGATGCTTGGATAAGTGAGGATGACGATTTTAACTATCAGCAGGCTTTGGCAGACTTCAATTTGCCCCCTACTCTTTATTTAGCGGGCGTAAAAGACAGAGTTCTTGGTAATCCGAAAGACGTTGAGAAATTAATGAAGGAAACTGGTAGGCATCAAGATGCTGAGCTAATGCTGATGGGTAAAGCTTTTGGAAACCAGATAGACTACGGTCATATCAATATGTTAACGCATAAAGAAGCAAGTAAAGATCATTTCCCATTTGTTGTTAATTGGTTCCTCAAGCATGAAGATGTTGATGGTTAATTGTATCTTTACTACACATGATTGAAACTCGAAATATCGTTAAATCCTATGGTTCGCTTGAAGTGCTTAAAGGAGTAAACTTCAAAGTTAATCAAGGAGAAATCGTAGCGATTGTTGGAGCATCCGGAGCCGGCAAAACAACATTCCTTCAAATTTTAGGTACCCTAGATAGACCCAATAGTGGAGATATTTTATTCAACAATGAAAACATTTCATTGTTGAGCAAGCAAGATCTTGCGAAATTTAGAAATCAGCACATTGGTTTTGTTTTTCAATTTCACAATCTACTTCCTGAATTTACCGCGTTAGAAAACGTGTGCATGCCCGGATTTATAGGTAAAAGGAACAAAACAGAGGTGATAGAAAAAGCTACAGAACTATTAACTCATTTGGGGTTAGCAGATCGTTTATCTCACAAACCGTCTAAATTGTCTGGAGGAGAGCAACAGCGAGTTGCAGTTGCCAGAGCTCTAATTAACAACCCTGATTTGATTCTTGCGGATGAGCCATCTGGTAATTTAGATTCGCAAAATGCAAGAGATTTATACGATCTTTTTAAAGAATTAAGAAACGATTTTAAGCAGACCTTCGTAATAGTAACTCACAATGAAGAATTTGCTCATTTAGCCGATAGAACGATTACCATGAAAGACGGCATCATGGTTTAAAGCTGCTACTACGATTAAAAAACTACTGTTATACTCGCTATTGGTTCTCGGACCATCCCTTGCTTTTGCGCAAAAGTATAATAGCTTGTTGTGGGAAATTTCTGGCAATGGATTAAAAGATACTTCCTATCTATATGGCACTATGCATGTCCAAGACAAGCGAGTATTTGATTTTAAATCTAATGTTCTGCCTGCTTTTGATGCGGCTTCTGTTTTGGCATTAGAACTGAATATGGACTCGGTTAATCCGTTGCAAGTAATGGGCAGTATGTTGATGGACTCTTCCATTATCATTTCCGATCTCTTATCGGAAAAAGACTATGGTGTTGTAAAAGCATATATAGAAGATTCACTTGGTATGCCCATCATGCTGATGGAACATTTACAACCCTTATTTATCTCTTCTTTCATCGAAGCACGCTCATTAAACGCTGAAATGGGCGAAGCCTTAGACATGTATTTCTTTAAAAGAGGCAAGACTCAAGAAATGAGGATTGTCGGATTGGAAAAAGCAGATGAACAAATCGATGCATTCAATTCCATTTCATATCGAGATCAAGCAAAAGGATTGTTATCCTCAATAAAATCTATTGGAGACGAAAGCGGTGAGCTAAGTACGGAACAACTATTAGATGCGTATCTATCCGGGAATCTAGATTTATTGGTGGATGTGGCGAAAGGTGCACAGAGCCCGACTGAAGAAAGTAAAAAAGATGCAGAGGATAGAAAAAAAGCAGATGACACATTTGAGAAAGTATTTCTTATCGATCGGAATGTAAATATGGTCAACCGACTGCTTCCATTAATTGAAAATCATTCCGTATTTATTGGCGTTGGAGCGGCTCATTTACCAGGGACTGATGGGATCATTGAACTCTTACGTGCAAAGGGATATACCGTAGTTGCTAAATGAATCAACAAGAATTACTAGATTTTCTCAACGAAAAAGTTGAGCAATACAATAATCCAGAATTCATCAGTTCTGATCCAATTCAAATTCCACATTTATATAATGAAACTGAAGATATTGCTCTTGCTGGTTTCTTCACAGCTACTATTGCTTGGGGACAGCGAAAAACAATCATTAACAATTCAAAAAAATGGATGGAGATCATGGGAAATTCTCCGCATGACTTTGTATTAAATGCTTCCGATCAACAGCTGTCTCGTTTTGCAGATTTTAAGCACCGAACTTTCAATTCAGAAGATGCCAATCGATTTATTCTTGCTATGCGGAACTTATACTCAAAATACGGAAGTTTAGAAGCTGTTTTTAAATCTGGAATTCAAGCAACTGATAAAACGATGTACAATTCCATTGTACACTTCAGAAGTGAGTTCCTCGGAGAAGAGAAAACAAGAACACATAAACATGTTTCAAACCCTGCTTCAGGAAGCGCTGCTAAGCGTATTAACATGTATTTAAGATGGATGTGCAGAAAAGACAACAAAGGAGTTGATTTCGGAATATGGGACATCTCCCCTTCTCTATTGTCTTGTCCGTTAGACGTTCATTCCGGAAATGTTGGTAGAAAACTTGGATTATTAAATCGAGTTCAGAATGATTGGAAAGCGTTGGCCGAATTAGATGAATCACTTCGGGGTTTTGATCCTGAAGATCCTGTAAAGTATGACTTTGCATTATTTGGGCTAGGTGTTTTCGAAGGATTTTAAATTGGAATGTTCAGCCAAAATATTCAAATAAATTTTTGTTCTTAGGCCGTTAGGTTAGTATCGGCAGTTAATATCTGTTCTATCTAATTATTAAAACTTGTAAGGTTGACTCCGTTTCCACCCAGTACGATTGGTGTTTTTCCATCTGTAATAATAAATTTAGAACTAGATTTCAAAGCATCTGCACTTAGTTCAATTGCCCTCAATTTCAATAGCTGATCTGTAATAGTAGAATTCTCCAATTCTTGAACTTTCCTTTCTGCTCCTGCTTGAACGACAATTCTTTCCGCTTCTAATTTTTGTCTTTCCAATGCAAATTCTAAATCAAGTCGTTGTTTACTTATTTCCAGTTCTTTTTCTTTTAATCCCTTTTCTAAAACAAAATCTAGTCGTTCACGAGCTACTCGATTCTCAACAGTTGTTTTTTTCGCTACTTCTTCGGCTTTTAAACGCGCCTGAATAGTTTGGACAATGCCTGCCGGTAAGTGAAAATCTTTGAGAATAATACTTTCTGGTACGATTCCTCTTTTATCCAGTACTTCTTTTAAAGTCAGCATCAGCGAAAGTTCGATTTCAGATCTCACCGTAATCAAGTCCTGAGCTTCATACATCAAACCTATCTTACGTAAGTTAGTTTCCACGTAATCATCAATTAACAGCGCTTCATAATAAGGACCATAATTGTTGTGGACCCTTAGGATTGAATCTTTATTGATATGATACAACACCGTAATGTCAGCATCGATATAGATTCCTTCTTTAGAATGGAAATGAAATTCTTTATTGTGGTTAATCGTTCGAGTTTCATACCGAACAACGTGCCCTAAAATTTTGGGTGCAAAATGATTAGGGTCGGGCATGAGCACTTTGTCTTTTGCTTTACCAAGTTTAACGTCAATACCAAGTTCACCTGGTCGAATGATGGTACAGTTTTGAAAAATTAATAGGCAGCCACTGCTGCCATCAAGAGTTTGATTTTTTTTATAGCAATTGATTTAATGATTTTTTAATTCAAAAAATGCCATACAATCCGGCCATCATGATCGGAATGATAATTAGCTCTTAGGTTTTCGGCTAGTAGGTTTGTAGGCACTTGTTTAGTTCTTAGGTTACCTTGATTGGAACAATGACCATGCGGTATTAACAAAAAATTTACAACTCGCACCGAGTCTGATCTTTGTTGATCATCACATACTATTTCGGCCGCCCCTAAAAAGCAGATTATCCAGAATTTGAGTCCGCTTTTTAGAGTTAATGAATAGATCATTACTTTTACAAAATGTTAAGGAACCTTCTCATTGTAATCTTATCTACCGCATTGGTTGGCTGTAGTAATACAACTCTGCAAGTTGAAGTGCAGAATAATTCGGATCAAAAAATTGACTTGATAATGGTAGCAACTGGCTCTGGAAGGTCAATAACAGATTTTGAAAATGTAGCAGCCGAATCCAATACAGTAAAGGAAATGCGCATGTATATGGAACTGGAAGAAGACGGGCACTACTTCATAAACATCCCTGAGTTAGACATACGAGAAAACCATGGTTATTACACCGGAGGTGGCCCTGTAGATGATAGAATGATTATAACTATTCAAGGTGATAGCATCGATGTAGATTTTAAGAACGACTAATTATCTACTTCTTTCTACCTCGATCAATTCTCCTCTTTTTCTACGGTTGGATTTTACAATTTTAAAAATTACAAAGCAGATAATGATTATTGATACAACTCCAATCAATCCAAATACAATCAACATTAACATGTCACTTTTTGCCCGCTGAACGTCTTCTTTACCTTTAATAGCAGACAATCGTTCGTCCTCAATCTGCTTAGCTTTTTTTTCAACAATATTCACTCTAGATGCCGCAACTTTTACCGAATTATAACCATAAGTCTCGGCTATTTGGAATAGCGTATCTGCATTTTGAAAAACACTTTGAGCGGTTAGAATTTGTCCTAATTCAAAATACATTTGTGCTAAAATTTGGTTTGGACCATCAATAAAATAAAGACGTTCATTTAATTGATGAAAGAAATGTTGAGCTATCTCATTTGGAGAAAATTCGTCAATTGACAACCCATCAGCATCAACTTGAAAAAGATTAAACATATCCTCTGTAGATTCTTTACTCGACAATTTGTATTCTAAAATTTTAAGGTGAATCCATTCCGACCCACCGTGCGAATTAGGGTCTAAATTGTAACCGTGCTGAATCCATATCAAAGCAGAATCTGGCTTTCCTAGAAGCTCGTATACAGTGCCTAAATTTGAAGCGGTGGTATATTGATTCGGCCATTCTCTTTCTATTCTTTGAAATATAACTTTTGCTCTCTCCCAGTAACCTGCATAAACAAGCATCGAAGCATAGTCTGAAAGTTGGGTTAACGAATCTTCCAACCCCATTTCGTAGTTAGTCAAAAAGTAACTTGTATCCGAAATTCTTCTTTGAATTGCGGTCCTTAACTCTTTCACATTCGGAATAGCATCATCAGTTGCAATTCCATGATAATGGTTGTGCTCATGCTCATACTCATTGATGCAACCGTAAGAAAATGAAGTAATCCAACAGCTAGTGAAAAAGATAATCAGTTTGTACATGATCTAAAGTTAGGATAAAAAAAAGCCTCCCTGATTAAATCAGGAAGGCTTTAACATTTATTGGATTAGTTCAGGCAATCAGAACTAAGGAAGACTACTCTCCTTTTTCCATTTTTTCTTTAAGTGCTGTTAATGCATCTAAATCTCCAAGAGTAGTTTTCTCTTGTTTAGAATTAAGATCCTTAACTGCTTTAGAAGATCCACCAGTACCGGTTGATTTCTTCTTCTTAGCACCACTACCGCTTGTATATCCACCTTCTATCTCTTCCGTATAAGTTAGTGTGTGTGAAACGATAATTTTCTTCGCGTCTTTGTTGAATTCAAGTACTTTGAAATCTAGAACATCATCAACTTTGATCGCTGAATTATCTTCTTTCTTCATATGCTTAGCAGGAGCGTATCCTTCTACACCGTAAGGAAGTGAAATAATTCCAGTCTTATCTTGAACTTTAATTACAGTTCCAGAATGAACAGATCCGTCAAGGAAAACAGTTTCGAATACATCCCAAGGATTTTCTTCTAATTGTTTGTGTCCAAGAGAAAGTCTTCTTCCGTCTTTGTCTAATTCAAGAACAACAACATCTAATTCATCATCTACAGCACAGAATTCTGATGGATGTTTGATCTTCTTAGCCCATGAAAGGTCTGAGATATGGATCAATCCGTCAATTCCTTCTTCAAGCTCTACGAACACACCGAAGTTGGTGAAATTCTTAACTCTTGCAGTATGCTTAGATTGAATAGGATATTTAGTTTCGATTTCAGCCCATGGATCTGGCATTAATTGCTTGATACCAAGTGACATTTTTCGATCTTCTCTATCTAAAGTCAATACTTGAGCTTCAACTTCATCTCCTACTTTCAAGAAGTCTTGTGCACTTCTTAAGTGTTGAGACCAGCTCATTTCAGAAACGTGAATTAGACCTTCAACTCCAGCAGCGATCTCAACGAACGCACCGTAATCTGCCAATACAACCACTTTTCCTTTAACTGCATTACCAACTTTAAGTTCTTCACTAAGACCTTCCCAAGGATGTTGTTGCAATTGTTTAAGACCAAGCGCAATTCTTTTCTTGTCATCATCAAAGTCAAGAATTACAACATTTAATTTCTGATCCAGTTCAACGATTTCTTCTGGGTGATTAACTCTACCCCAAGAAAGATCTGTAATATGAACAAGACCATCAACACCACCAAGATCAATGAATACACCATAAGAAGTAATGTTCTTAACAGTTCCTTCAAGTACCTGACCTTTTTCAAGCGTTCCGATAATTTGTTTTTTCTGTTGTTCAAGCTCTGCTTCAATAAGCGCTTTGTGAGATACAACTACGTTTCTAAACTCGTGATTGATCTTAACAACTTTGAACTCCATGTTCTTACCAACATATAGATCGTAATCTCTAATTGGCTTAACATCGATTTGAGAACCTGGAAGGAATGCTTCAATTCCGAATACATCCGCAATCAAACCTCCTTTAGTTCTACATTTAACAAAACCAGTAATTACTTCACCTGTTTCAAGTACTTCATTTACTTTATCCCAAGCTCTGTGAATTCTTGCTCTTTTATGTGAAACAACTAACTGTCCTGTTTTATCTTCTTGTTTTTCAATGTAAAGATCAACCGGATCACCAATTGCCAATTCTGGATTATATCTAAACTCATTGATTGGAACAATACCTTCTGATTTGTACCCGATGTTAACTACAACCTCTTTGTTAGTGATTGCAACAACAGAACCATTCACAACTTCTTTCTCGTTGATCATTGTTAATGTACCATCGTACATTCCGTTGTACTTCTCAGTATCTTCTTGAGAATATCCTTCAATACCAGCTTCATGAGCATCCCAGTCGAAATCTTCTGGAGATACATTAGCATTTAATGGTTCTTCTGGATAAACCTTAGCTTCTTCAGCAGGTGCATCA
>JBLIOB010000046.1:0-19789 GCA_047639575.1 Parvicellaceae bacterium | reverse complement strand
CAGAAGCTAGGTGCCGAAGTAATGGTTTGTGGTCCAACGACATTAATCCCTAGGCACATGGCCCAACTTGGCGTTAAAGTGGAGCATGATTTAAAGAAAGCGCTGAACTGGTGTGATGTTGCAAACATGTTGAGGATACAATCGGAAAGGCAGGAGATTAATTATTTCCCAACCATAAGAGAGTACGCGATGCAATATGGTTTAACAAAAGAAATTTTAAATAATCTAGACAAAGAAATTGTAGTAATGCATCCTGGTCCAATTAACCGAGGAGTAGAGATCACCTCGGATGTAGCGGATTCGGACCAGGCAATTATTCTCGATCAAGTGGAAAATGGAGTGGCTGTTAGAATGGCAGTTATTTACCTCCTTGCCGCAAAAATAGATAGAGTATAAAATTATTACTATTTTTGAGTAAATACATGGAGTATCCATGAACAAATTAAGAGACGATGAACTTTGTAGTTGAGAAGAAAGAAAAGCACGCCATTATTACGTCAAAAGTTGAGAAACTTGACACGAGCGTTGCTCCAGAGCTGAAAGGCGAAGCCGTGCTTTTGGATAAGAGTGGAGAAAGTACAATGATCATTGATCTATCAGAAACAAGATATTGTGATTCTTCGGGATTAAGCGCGTTACTCGTGGCGAACAGATTAACTAAAGCTGCCGGTGGTACCTTAGTTATTGTAGGATTGCAGCCTTCTGTGGAAAAGTTGATTCAAATATCGCAGTTGCATACCGTATTAAATATTACCTCAACCCTTGAAGAAGCGGTTGATTTCTTGGCAACGGCTCAAGGATAAAAAGAAACCTTATTTATAAAACAAAAGATGAAAAAAACTCTACTTGCACTAATTGCAGTTGCTGTACTTAGTATTAATGCCAATGCCCAATCTTGTACTCCAGATCCATTGTACATGGACAGTACATTTGGAGCATGGCCTGACACAACTGTAAATTTCCCTCCTGCACAGGAAGGTGTCTTTTATAGTGAAACATTAGATTTTAAAATACCACTTACGGTAGGAGAAATTGACCCTGCAAATGCACTTGCTGCTGAGAGTATTGATTCAGTTGTTTTGACAGGTGTTACCGGTTTACCTCCAGGAATGACTTACGTATGTGACGTTAGTTCTTGCAGCTGGCTAGGTGGTGAACAAGGATGTGCATCATTGTTTGGAACGCCAACTGTGCCTGGCTCATATGACGTAGTAATAGAATTAGACGGTTATGTCACGCTTCCTTTTGTCGGGGCCTTTTCACAACCAGCATCATTTACAGGTTATGTAATTAATGTTTCCCCGGCAGCTGGAATATCAATTTATCATGTTGATGATTTTTCTGTGTCGCAAAACTCGCCTAACCCCTTTAGCGATGAAACAACGATTAACTTCAAAACTGGAACTGCTGGAAACGTGTCGATTCGAGTTATGAATATTTTGGGATCTGTTGTTCATGCTGAGCAAATGCAAGCGGTACCAGGTGATAATACAGTTAAATTTCAGAATACTGGATTGTCTAATGGTGTGTACGTGTTTACATTGACGAACGGAATTAAATCTGTTACCAAGAAGATGACGATCAGAAAGTAATCTTTCAAAAAACTTTAAAAGCCCTCCCTTCCGTCTTTTTAAAGCTGGAATAGAGGGCTTTTTTTTGCACTAGAAATTAGAATGAAATTTGAAGTAACGATATTAGGAAGTGGAAGCGCAACGCCTACATTAGCAAGATCGGCTAGCGGTCAGTATTTAAATGTTCTAGAACGTCATTTGCTAATTGATTGTGGGGAAGGAACTCAAGTTCAGCTTCGGAAGTATAAAGCAAAGTTCCAAAAGATTAATCATATCTTCATTAGTCACCTTCACGGTGATCATTTTTTTGGACTTGTTGGTTTCTTATCGTCTCAGCATTTATTGGGAAGAACGAACCCAATTCACATATATGGTCCTGCACCTCTAAAAGAAGTGCTTACGGTTACTTTTAAGGCCTCTCAAACGTATTTAAATTTCGAATTTGTATTTCATGAATTGGATTTTAAAAACCGTACATTGATTATGGAAGATCGGTTAATCGAAGTGTATAGTTTTCCCTTGTCCCATAGAATTGAATGCTGTGGATTCATCGTTCAGGAAAAACCGAAAGAGCGCGGCATGGATAAAACCAAAATCAAGGAATACGAAATTCCTTTGGCTCAAATTGATGGTATAAAAAATGGAAATGATTTTACTACTAAATTGGGAGTGGTCATCAAGAACTCAGAATTAACGTTTAATCCAATTTCTCCAAAGTCTTACGCTTATTGTTCGGATACAGCCTTCAGCCAATCAGTTATTGAACAGGTAAATGGAGTTGATATGCTTTACCATGAAGCAACCTTTGCTTCTGCCTTAGAAGCGAGAGCAAAAGAAACATTCCACTCAACGACTAAACAGGCTGCTGAGGTTGCTAAAAGAGCGAATGTTGGCGAACTGGTAGTTGGTCATTTTTCTGCTCGTTACACTGACTTAGAAACGTTTGACGAGGAGATTGGTGCAATCTTTCCAGCTTACACATTAGCTGAAGATGGAATGGTTTTATCCGTTAAATCTAAAATTTAGATCGATAGCCTTGCAGTTGGTATAATATCCAATTCAGCGAATTCTTCTTTTAAGTATTTAAAATGTCCAGTCATCGCAATCATTGCTGCGTTATCTGTACAGTATTCGAAAGCAGGAACATGAACGTTCCAATTTTGTTTTTTTCCTAAAGCTTTCAATTCGTTCCTTAATTCTGAATTTGCCGATACACCTCCGGCTATTGCCAATTCAGAAATTCCGTGCTGTAGGGCAGATTTTTTGAATTTGCTTAAGAGAAACTTTACCAAATGACTTTGCCAAGAAGCACAAATGTCATTCAGGTTTTCTGAGATAAAATTTGGATTGGCCGTAACTTCTCGTTGAATGAAATACAAGAATTGAGTTTTCAAACCAGAAAAACTATAGTTAAAACCTTGAACGGAAGGGAAAGTAAACTTGAATTTACTGGCGTCCCCGTTTTGTGCATATTTATCGATTAACGGCCCTCCTGGATATGGCAAGCCCATTATTTTAGCTGATTTGTCAAATGCCTCACCGGCCGCATCATCAATCGTCTCACCAATTATTTCCATCTCCAAATGACTTTTTACTTTTACAATCTGAGTGTGGCCACCAGATACAGTTAGGCATAGAAACGGAAACTTTGGTTGGTTCGAATTTTCATTTGGCTTTTGGATGAAGTGTGCTAGAATGTGGCCAACCATATGATTAACCTCAATTATAGGAATGTTTAAAGAAAGAGCCAGTCCTTTTGCAAAAGAGGTTCCTACCAACAGGCTTCCGAGTAATCCCGGTCCTCTAGTAAAAGCAATTGCGCTAATGTCTTGCTTATTAATGTTCGCTTGCTCTAATGCTTGATGAACAACAGGTAAAATGTTTTTTTGATGTTCTCTTGATGCCAGTTCAGGTACAACACCACCATAACCTTCATGAATAGACTGATTGGCTGTAATATTAACTAAGATTTCTCCGTTTTTAGTGATGGCAGCAGATGTGTCATCACAAGAAGATTCTATCCCAAGAATGATTATATCTTTGTTGGTTATCAAGCTTACTAATTAAGTCGCGAAGTTATTAAAAAAGGTTGGAGAATAACGAGGCTGCTCGTCAGCATTTTACTAGAGTTAGCTCTTGTACTGATTATCATATTTTCATATGGTATTAGAACGAGTGTTGTCCAAACTAAGGTAGCTCAAGTTATAGCATCTTATTTATCTGATGAGTTAAATGCTAAGGTTTCAATCGGTGAAGTCTCTATTTCGTTCATTGATGAAATGAACTTTAAAGATCTCTATATAGAAGATCATCATGGAGACACTTTGCTTTATGCAAAGGAAGTATATGTGAAAATCAAAGATTACGATTTAAATAAACGAACGATCGATTTTAGCAGCATCACATTGAATAAAGCTCTCTTTTTCATGAAGAAATATGAAGGAGAGGATCACACGAACCTAACTTTTCTAATCGAATATTTTGCTTCTAAAGAACCTTCTGAAGATCCCGCCTTTGATATTTCTGCAGAATCCATGAAAGTTTTTGATTCCGAATTTAGATATGAAGATTTTAATCAAGTTCGAAAAAGCTATGGCATGGATTATTCCCATTTGAGGATCGCCAATGTTAATGCAGAGTTTGTGAATTTTAGTAAAACAGAAAACTTTATAACGGCAAAAATTGATGAGCTCTCGCTTAACGATCAAAGTGGGTTTACGTTGAATTCATTAACTGCTGATGCCCGATACTCAGGGAAACAGCTCATGTTAGATGATCTAAAGATTATAACTCCGCATTCCGATATCAACACAAATCATCTTTCTATGAGTTATGATGATCTATCAGATTTCAATCAATTCTCAGATAATGTGCATTTGTCCGCAGACCTTAATCATAGTAAGGTTCATACAAAAGACCTGGGCTATTTTGTAGACTTTTTCGAGGGGCTCGAGGAGCCAGTAAAAATTAAAGGGTTGATAAGTGGGACTGTAAACGACCTAAGTATAAAGGGGCTTGATTTCTCCTTTGGAGAAGAGACTACATTGAAAGGTGATATTGCGGTCCGGGATATTACGGATGCATCTAAAACGCATTTTGATGTGCTGCTAACTGAAATAAATGCGAGCATAGATGATATAAAACTTATTAAGAAGCCACCTTTTAAGGAGGGCGAAGCGTTCGAAATAGCGTCTAATATAGCTGCGTTGGAATATATAAAAGGCTCCGCGGAATTTACAGGCACTTATAATGACTTTTCTGCTACAGCAGACATCAATTCAGGAGCGGGTAGAGTTAGCGGAGATTTGGTAATGTATTATGATTCGGTAAGCAATCATTATCAGTATAACGGTGTTATTTCTGCTGATAATTTTGATATTGGTCTTATCTCAGGGTCTAGTGATATAGGAAAAATCACAACTGAAATAGTCCTAAACTCTTCTAGTGCTATTCCTTTTGATATTCCGAAACTGTCTACAGAAATTCACGCTGACTTTACCAAAGTTGAGCTACTAGGTTATGTGTACCAAAATATTAGAGTAGATGGCAATTATGCGAATATGAAATTTGACGGAGATATTAAGATCGAAGATGATAATATTGATTTAATCTTTAACGGGATGATTGATGTAAGTGCGAAAATCCCCGTTTTTGATTTCACCGCGGAAATTCAAAAAGCCCATCTGTATGAGTTGAATTTAGATCGTTCTGAAAAATCTCAAATTGTATGTACTACCGTTGATGTGAATGGCTCTGGCTCAAACCTTGATAATTTTAACGGAAAAATAGTTGCAAAGGAAATCTCGTATTATCTGAGGGGAAGAGATTACTTCTTTGATTCCGTTGAGGTAATATCAACCTTAGATTCAAGTAGCCACGACCTTACTGTCTCTAGCGCATTTATTGATTTGTCGATAGGAGGGAGTTTTAGTTTGGCTAAACTACCAGACGCGTTTTATGCCCTTGCCGGAGGGATATTGCCTTCTGTGTTTCCAGTGCGTGATGACATTTTCTTAGAGCAAGAGGATTTCTCTTTTTTCGTTGATGTAAAGGATCTTTCCTTAGTTACGGAATTGTTTTTCCCTGTATTACAGGTTGCTCCTGGGACACAGCTGAATGGATTTTACGAAACTAGCCATCAGGATTTAAATTTGAACCTTAATGCAGACTGGATTACGTATAAGGACTATACGATGCATGGATTTTATTTGGAGACCGCTCGATTTTTTGATTTATACGAATTTACTGTGAAGTCCAAAAAGTTTTATTTAAACGATAGCATTCATTTGGATAATTTCAAATTGGTGTCAGCCCTATTTGATGATAATGTTGATGCTCATATCGCTTGGGCTGCTGAGGATAGTTCACATGCTGGGTCCGTTATGGGTGAAGGATACTGGACTGCAAAAGATAAGTTTCATTTTGATATAACGCCTTCATGGTTTAAAGTGGAAGAGGAGATTTGGAATATTGATGAAAGCGCATTGCTTATTATTGATTCAACGTCAATTCAACTTTCTAAGATACGCGTGGTTAATGGTGATCAGATTATTGATGTGAATGGATTTATAACAGAGGATCCTAGTACTAAAGTAGAGTATACTTTGAGTCAGTTTGACCTTGCTAACTTGAATAGTTTGCTTCTTAGAGATGCGGTGAAACTGAACGGTCTAATTACCGCAAATGGAAACTTGAGAGACCTATATCACCACCCGGTTTATGAGATAGAATATGATATTGAAGCTTGTTATTTAAACGATGAGTATTTAGGAGATGTATGGGGGCAAGTAAAACCTCATTGGGATAACGTTGAAATGGAAGATGAGCTTGATCGAAAAATAAAAAGGGAGAAAATTACAGCGCTTGATGTAGAAGGTAACATTGTTAAAAATGGAACCTATCAATTTGACTATCTAGGTCGATACTATGTTGATGGTAGAGAAAATCCAATGGATTTCGGATTTAATTTTGACAACATGGAGATGAATGTTGCTAATGGTTTTATTCCAAGTGGAGTTTCTGATATTGACGGCACTATGAATGGTAGCGTGAGAATGACCGGTAGGCCAGATAGCATATTGTTCGATGGGTTCGTCATTTTTAAAGATGCTGCCGCTCATATTGATTTGCTAAATACCGATTATTCCTTTTCAGGAAAAGTCTCCATTGAGCATGATGGTTTTTATATGTCGGGAATTCCGGTAAGAGATAAAAATGGACAATACGCCACTATTTGGGATGGATCTTTTTACCATCTTAACTTTGCTGATTACTCTTATAACCTGCAAATGGGGATTCCGGATCCTTTTTGTGTTATGAATACTTCAAAAGAGTTTAATTCCCTCTATTATGGGGATGCCTTTATGACAGGAGATGTTTCAATTTCTTATGATCGTTACAACGATTTGGAGATTAACGTTTCCGCAAAATCCGAAAAAGGAACGAACATAGTGTTGCCTTTGGATGGGGCGGATGAGGTTGTCCTTCCAGACTTTATCACATTTAAGAATAGAAGCGATCCAAAAGAAGATGAGCAACCTAAAATGGATCTAAGTGGAATAAAAATGAATTTTGACATGGAAGTTACACCTGATGCTCAAATTAGCTTAGTCTTTGATGAAGTAGTTGGAGATGTAATGACTGGTAACGGTAGCGGAAATATCAGCATGGTAATTGATGAGTTTGAGCAATTCAATATGTATGGATTCTATGAGGTAAATAAAGGGAGTTACCTGTTTACGATGTTTGATTTTATTAATAAGCCATTTAGTGTAAGAAAAGGCGGAACGATTAGCTGGTATGGTGATCCTTACAATGCAGATATCGATTTGGAAGCGGTTTATCGAACTAAAGCTTCTTTATATGATATAATGCCAGATGGAGAAAGAGATCAGTATACAGGGAATACAGAGGTTAATTGCATCATGAATTTGACTCAAAATTTATTCAATCCTGATTTAGGTTTTGCAATTGAATTGCCTAGGTCAGATGAAAATGCGAAATCGGTTCTTCGAAATATGATTAGTTCAGACGAAGAATTAAATAAGCAGGTCTTTGCTTTAATGGTTTTAAATAAATTTTTACCGAGAACAAACGCTATTTCGTCTGCTAGTGGAAGCGCTTTAGGTGCTGGTGTTGGTGCCACTACATCCGACTTATTAAGTAGTCAAATCGGTTCGTGGTTGGATGGTTTGTCTGATGATATTGAGATTGGAGTGAATGCAAAATTTGGAGATGACGTGAGTGAAGACGAAGTGGCTATTTTGATGACGAAACAATTTTTAAATGATCGATTAGAAATTACCGGGAATTTTGGATACGCAAACTCTTCATCCGCAGGTTCAGCAGGTCAAAGCAGTAGATTGATTGGAGATGTTAGTGTAGAATATAAGCTGAATACGAATGGTAATTTTAGAGTTAGAGCGTTCAATGAATCCAACGAATTCGACCCCCTGAATACCACGAGCTACTATACACAAGGAGTAGGAGTGTACTACAAGGAGAGTTTTCAAAATTGGTGGGAATTACGTCAGAAGCTAACTAACGTTGTTCGAAAAAAGGAAAATGATGTGCTTCATTACAAAGGCACTGGCGGGAAACCAGGAGACGATGGCTACATTCCAGGAGATCCGTTTTAGTCGATTATACTTCCATTTAAGATCACAGTATCAATTACATTGTTTCCAAAGGAATACGGGATAAATGCATACGAGGAAATTTTCTTTGTGATGAAGAGGTTGGCAGTTTTCCCAACAGCTATTGAGCCTAAACGGTCACTAAGCCCCATCGCATACGCGGAATTGATAGTCGCTGCATTTATGGCTTGTTCTGGTGTCATTTTCATTCGAATACATCCCAATGAGACTACAAAATTCATATTCCCAGATGGAGTAGAGCCTGGATTGTAATCAGAGGCTAGGGCTACAGGTAGACCAGCGTCCATCATTTCCTTCACGGGCGCATAAGGTATTCCTAAAAAGAAAGAGCAAGAAGGTAAAGCTGTAGGCATCGTTCCAGATCCTTTTAAACTTTCAATGTCCTCAGGGGTCATTACCTCCAAATGGTCCACAGATAAAGCATTATACTTCACACCAACCTGTACGCCTCCAATTGCGTTGAATTGATTTACGTGAATTTTAGGAATAAGTCCTGCTTTTATACCAGCTTCTAAGATGCGCTCTGTTTCTTCTACTGTGTAATAATTTACTTCACAGAAAACATCAATGTAATCTGCAAGCCCTTCTTTTTCAATAATAGGAAGCATCTCATTGATTATTAGATCAATATAAGCGGTTCTATCATCTTTGTATGCTACTGGGATTGCATGAGCGCCTAGAAAATTTGCTTTGATCGAAACAGGTGTTGTTTCTTTTAACCTTTTAATCACTCTTAACATTTTGAGTTCAGCTTCCAACGATAGCCCGTATCCACTCTTGATTTCAATGGCTCCGGTTCCTAGAGAAATTACTTCATTAATCCTAGTTAACGCATCTTGATATAATTGTTCTTCATCTGCATCTGCTAATTTTTTAGCTGAATTAAGTATTCCTCCCCCTTTAGCTGCGATTTCTTCATAAGTCAATCCATTAATCCGATCAACAAACTCTCCTTCTCTCGGAGCAGCAAAAACCAAGTGGCTATGTGAGTCGCACCAAGAAGGGAAAACCATCCTGCCTTCAGCATCAATTTCTGTAGCATCAGATCCGAAATTATGCCCTGAGATTTCACTCATTGGTCCAAATCCGGCTATTTTATCTTCCTCGATAAGTAAGAAAGCATTCTCAATAGTGCCTAGGTTGTTCATCTCTTTGCCCGACTTGAAAAGAGCCACTTGGCTTTCAACTTGAACTAAAGTTTTAATGTTTTTAATGACCAGTTTCATAAAGGTAGGATTAAAAATAAGTACTATTTGAATCGATTTTTCGAAGGTATGTTACTTTAATGATCCGTGCAAAAAAATGAATAATCCTTAGTTTGAAAACAATTTACAAGGTCACAATTTTGAATACTTAAAAAGTAAAACAAAGTTAATTTACAGACGCTCTATTGATAAGAAGCGAGTGTTTTTAATAGAGTTTAAATAGTTAACAATCAGAGTGTTATATAGTTTAATGTAAGGTTTTAGTTGTGGGTTGAGGTTGCTGTCATGATCTGTGTTGAAACGGCATGTTTAGTCTGTTGAATAAAACAAGATTGTTTAGTTTTTAATTATTGAAACGAGTGAAGCGACCGGATGGAATTGTCTTGAGATTTAGTTTCCTTGTGATACTGACTTAAATCTGATTAAATTTAATAACGAATTAAATGAACCTTTTGATTAGCTGTATGTACTGTGAGTCGAAATGAATGAAATATGAAATCGATATTTTGGACAATAGGGTTAGTACTTATAATGGTTTCGGTTGGCTATGGTCAATCGGAAGTTCCGTTTAAGGCGACTGAAAATTTGGAGTCTGGTCAGAAATTAGAATTGGATACAAGATCTGATGATGAAGGGAAGTCTTCGAATCAGATGATTCTAGCTAAGCAGTACCAAAGCTTGTTTTTAAAGAGTAGGGATGCCGCTATAGATAAAAACACAAAGCAAATTAACACAACGGAACAAGCTAAGTTGGATGTTATGGTTGGAGAAATGGAAGAACAAGTGCCAGCTAGCGCAGAGTTTCACTATGTAAAGTATGTGAATGGAAATTACGATGTGACTAAAGTAGACCACTTGCATAAAGCTTATCAGTTATCTGATAATAAAACAGCACTTTATGATGACTATATAGCTTACTATGAGCTGACTCAAAATGAATCCAAGAAAACTGAATTCTGTAGCAAGTTATATAAGTCTAATTCTGTGCCGACTGGCGTTATGGATTACAATTATAACGTACTTATGTCATTAGAGAAGAATTCGATACTTTTTGTAAACGGATCCAACGATACGTATCCAATTTGGATGCATCAAAACGTATTGAATGTGCGTAAAGATGTTACAATTCTAAATGTAGACCTGTTGGGTGTCGATGCTTATAGAGATAAGAAGCTAAAAACACTAGGGGTTTCCACTAAAGTGAATTATAATGCTGACCGGATCGGGTTTATTAAGTCGATAGCAAAAGAGAATCCAACCAAGCCAATATATTTCGCATTGACCCTGACACCAGAGGCGATTAAGGGCGTTAAAGAGCACTTGTTTTTAACTGGCTTAGCTTTAAAATACAGTCCAAAATCGATTGATAACATTCCTTTATTGAAGAAAAATTGGGAAAATTCATTCCAGGTTGCATCATTAGATAAAGCCCATACGAATTCTCTTGTTAAGAAAATGAATAATAATTATATCCTTCCATTGATGTTGTTGTCTATGAGTTATAAGGCTCAGGGTAATGTGGAGCAAGCAATGCGGCTTAAAACCTTGGCGCTTAAAATTGCCAAAGAAGGGGGCAAAGAATCACAAGTAAACCAATACATACAGAAACAGGAATAGCTGAACTAGTCCCAATCTTGATAGCTGAACTATCGAGAGAAGGAATATCCCTGAATGACGAAACGCGAAAACTATACTGAATTAAATGACGAGCTTTTGATGGCAAAAGTAGCGGATGGAGAAAGCGCAGCCTTTAGTGAGCTGTACGACCGCTATTCATCACCATTGATTAACTATTTCTACAGAATGCTGTGGAGAGATCGGGAGAAAGCGGAGGACTTTATGCAAGAGTTGTTTACAAAACTCATTAATAAGCCTCACTTATATAACCCGGAGCGAAAGTTTAAAACATGGCTATATAGCATTGCTAATAACATGTGTAAAAATGAGTATAGGAGAATGGAAGTAAGAAAAAATACCAGTAATGGACTTGATGAGAGGTCGGATATTAAAGACAATAACGTTCTTTCGGATAGAATTGTAGACAGAACCATTTTTAACGATAAGCTTAATGAGGAGCTGTTAGAATTAAGCGAAAGTCACCGATCCGTATTTGAATTAAGATACCGAGAAGATTTAAGCATTAAAGAAATAGCAGAGATTATGGAGTGTTCCGAAGGAACTATTAAATCCAGGCTGTTTTATACGATAAAGAAATTATCAGAAAAGTTGAAAGCATTTAATCCGAAACTAGCCATGTTAACGATTATAGCATTATCTGAATTTGTAATAGAAATTTTAAAACCACTGTCATGAGCACAGAACTTAAATATCATCCTGAGGACATAGAATTTATTCTTTTAAATAAAGAATATCATGATCTCGATCTAGAGCAAAAATCTTTTATTGAAGAATTTGTTGAATCTGAGGAGGAATATCTCTTGATGCGAGGCACGATGTTAAATATTGCGGAGTCCGTGCATCCTGAAGTAGATATTGTACCTGCATACTCTATTAAGGATGCTTTAATGGAGGAGTTTGAAAAAGGAGATAAACTGGCTGCAGGCTGGTGGAGTAATGTAAAAACAATGTTGTTTCCAGCAGGACAGACATTTGTAAGAAAGCCTGGTGTTCAGATGGCCTTTGTTGCCTGTTCAGTTGTGCTAGTAGCCATACTGATACCGTGGGGTGGACTGTCCAATCAAAATAATGAGTTTGCAGAAAATATTCAGGTAGATGAGTTAGATATGGTAGTTGCCAATGAAAAATTTATTCTAGTACCGTTAGATTCTTCTGTGGAACAACCAGTTGAACGAGAAATTGGTGATCTATTAGAAGTTAAAGAACAGGGGCCGAGTGGAGTTACGGCCAATGGTAGTGTATCAACTTTTTCGCTTCGGAGTGAAGTTTTGGCGGACAATGAGAATGATAGTTATAACGGTCTATTAAACGACTTAGCGAAGGATCAGATAGGTAATAACAAGGAAGTTATAAGTCGTTTGGCTGCTGGTAAATTAGTTGCCGCTTATGATTCAACATCAGCCGCGCCTGGAATAGATGGAGCTGCTACAGGGTATGCTTTTTATGATTCGAGCATAGAAGCAGAAGAGACTATTTCCAAAAACTCCGCAACCGTTGCACCAGTTAAGATAGATTTATTGGAAGTTGCGAGCTTGAAAAAAGGCCGAACAAAAGGTCCGAAAATGAAAAGTAGTGATAAATTCAAATCTGGATCTTCGGTAGAACCTGCTGCGGACCCTTATATCGGTAATGTTTCTAATTCTATTGATTTGCCAAAGTTGAGCAGATCACTTGATGAGGATAATGAGTTAATTGAGCTTCTGTATACTGCTATGTAGTAGCAGTAGAAGGTTCATTAGAATCTTTAAAGTAGATGCTGAAAATAGCCCCATTCTCATTGTTGTGCTCAGTTCGTGCCTGGATCTGACCGGTTAAAGCCTGAATTATTTCTGTACCCAATGAACTTGGATTGTCAATATCGAAATGCTCAGGAAGACCGATGCCATTATCTTTAATGGTAATAACGTAATTAAGGTCTCCCAAATTTTTCAGAATTAGCTCGATTTTTGGCTCTTTGTGGTCTTTAAAAGCATGCTTAAAGGAGTTGGAGACTAATTCTGAGATAATTAACCCAAGAGGAACGGCAGTGTCCAGGTTTAACTTTAATTGTACTAAATCTAAATCGTAAGAAACAACAGAGTTCATAGATTTCTGAGAAATAACTAATTCTTCCAAGTACGATTTAAAATCTACCCGATGAATCTTTTCATCTTGATACAACTTTGCATGGATTAAGGCAATCGCCATAATTCTACTTTTACTTTCGTCTAGTGCCCTGATGGCTTTCTCGTCTGAAATATTTTCCCGTTGTAACGAAATTAAAGATGATATGATTTGAAGGTTGTTTTTTACTCGATGATGAATTTCTTTCAATAGAATCCGTTGCCGATCACTCTGCTTGGATATTTCAGTATTTTGATTTGCTAATATATTGTTGGCAATAATGAGTTCCTTTTCTTTCTTGCCAACCTTTTGGCTGAAATATAGAATGATAACTAGCATGACCAAGCCAGCACAGCTGGCGTTACAAAGGTTGGTCCAGAATAATTGTATTTCAGTTATTCCAAAAAACGAATCTTGATCTAGGAACAAAAAGTAAAGTGCCACGAACGCTGATGTATTAGCTACCAGATATATTAAGATGACTACTTTTTTCCAATTTGTGTTTAGTAAGAAAACCGCAGGTAGCAAAAACAAGAAATAGAAAAACCCACTGTCCCAGCCTAAGAGGAAAGTGTGGATATAAATTTCAGCAGTGCACGTAATTGCTCCAATAAAAAAAGTCGCTTTGGAATTTTTATTCTTTAACAGCCCATAAAAACAAAGTGCGAAGATTAATCCGCCAACAATTGGAGAATAAATGAAGTCAAATGCTCCTATCAAAATTAATACTAGCAAGATGTAGGCATTAGTAAAGACCCCCATAATCATGGCTGGAAGCATTACTAAGCGATATTGATCTGATTGTTGCATGCAGGAGAATACTTCTTAAAATTAGACCATTTAATATTAAAAACAACATCTTTAGGAAGATCAACTTCAATATTGAAACAGTACAGAGCTAAGATGTTCGGCTGTCCTTTAGTCAGGTATTTTAGATTGGTAACTGAAGCCTTCAACACAGTTGTCAGAATTAAATCGACATTTTGTCAGCATTGACCTCATGGCACATGGTTTGAACGGGTTGTTTTACATTCCTGAAATTGATTTCAGAAATAATAAAGTAACTATTCATTAATAACCAGATAAACATGCAAACAGGTCAGATAAACGTTCAAACTGAGAACATTTTTCCGATTATTAAAAAATTCTTGTATTCGGATACGGAAATTTTCCTTAGAGAATTAGTATCGAACGCGGTGGATGCTTCACAAAAAATTAAGACGTTGTCTTCTTTAGGTGAGTATAAAGGAGAATTGGGAAATTTAAATGTCGAAGTCATATTGGATAAAGAAGCCAAAACTATTACGATCAGAGATCGTGGAATTGGTATGACTGGAGAAGAGGTTGATAAGTATATCAATCAAATTGCATTTTCTGGAGCTGAAGAATTTGTTGAGAAATACAAGGACAAAGCAGAGGCAATTATAGGTCATTTCGGACTTGGATTCTATTCGTCTTTTATGGTTTCCGACAAAGTGAATATTATCACTAAGTCTCATTTGGATGGCGCTCAAGCGGTAAAATGGGAATCTAATGGAACTCCTGAATATACAATTGAAGATGTAGAGAAGGAAGGTAGAGGAACTGACATTATTTTATTTATTTCTGAAGATTCAGTAGAATTTTTAGAAGAGGCTAGATTGAATACTATCCTTACCAAATACTGTAAATTCTTACCACATCCGATCATTTTTGGTGAAAAGTCTAACTGGATTGATGATCCAGCTGGAGAAAAGGATGAAGAAGGAAACTTAAAGAAGGTGGAGGAGAAAGTTCCTGCGCAAATTAATAATACCGAGCCTTCATGGATTAAGAAGCCGGCTGATTTAAAAGATGAGGAGTATTCGGATTTTTACCGAGAGCTTTATCCGATGACGGAAGACCCTTTGTTCAATATTCATTTGAACGTTGATTATCCTTTCAATTTAACTGGAATTCTTTATTTCCCGAAGTTGAAAAACAACATTGAAATTCAAAAAAATAAGATTCAACTTTATTCAAACCAGGTTTTTATTACGGATTCAGTTGAGAATATTGTACCGGAATTTTTAACCCTTTTACATGGGGTTATTGATTCTCCAGACATACCATTGAATGTGTCAAGGTCATACTTGCAGAGCGATAGTAACGTAAAGAAAATATCTAACCACATCACGAAAAAGGTGGCAGATAAATTGGCTTCGATGTTTAAAAACGATCGAGAAGATTTTCAAGCAAAGTGGGACGACATCAAGGTGTTTATCCAGTACGGAATGCTTAGTGAGGATAAGTTTTATCAAAAAGCTAAAGACTTCAATCTATTTAAAACCACTGAGGGAGAGTATTTTACTACCGATGAGTTTAAAGAAAAGATTGGACCTGCTCAAACTGATAAAGACGGAAAATTAGTAGTGCTTTATACGAGTAATGTTGAAGAACAACATTCGTTCATAGCTACAGCCAGAGAGCGTGGATATGAAGTTGTAGTGATGGACAGTCCGCTGGATGTTCATATGGTTTCTACATTAGAGCAGAAATTAGAAAACACTTCTTTCACCAGGGTGGATGCTGATACGATCGATAAATTAATTCAAAAGGACGATGTGCAACCTTCCAAGCTTTCTGATAAAGAAGAAGGAGCATTGAAGCCAGTTTTTGAAGGATTAGTTGATAAAGAAAAATTCATGGTTCAGTTTGAAAGCATGAGTGAAACTGATGCTCCTATGATGATCACCCAAACCGAGTTCATGAGAAGAATGAAAGAACAACAAGCCATGGGCGGTGGAGGAATGAACTTTATGGGGAACATGCCGGATATGTACAATTTGGTTGTTAATTCAAATCATCCGTTAATTGGAAAAATCCTAGCAGAGAAAAATAAAAAAGCTAAAACTGCGCTAGCTAAACAGGCAACTGATCTAGCGCTATTGTCGCAGGGCATGCTTAAAGGGTCAGATTTAACATCATTTATTAAAAGAAGTGTTGACTTGTTAAATGATTAAGTAATTGATTAGATGCCTGGATGCCTAATGGGGTTCAGGCATTTTTATTAAAAGAACAATTAGAAATTCAGTAAAAATAGAGAATCAAGCTAGACGCGTGATGTGCATTTTATTTCCTTTACGGTTAAATGCCCAGCCAGGTCCAAATATGTCGATAAGATATCGATCATACAGCATCATACGCTTACTTGGTGCGTTTTCAGTTTCTTTTCCAGTTGGCTCTCCGGTGTATTCGAATGAACGTACATTAGGGTGCTCACCAAGGTATGCTCTAATGACGAGGACAATTGTTGCCATTACTCGGAATACTTCGCCTCTATTAACAACCACGTACTCTTCTCCCTCGTATTCTTCATTCAGCACACCAAATGCAATTGTGCAATGGAGTAAATTGTCTTTTTTACGAGCAAACCGTACTTCGTACTCCAGACCAGACTCTGATAAGAAAAGGTACACGCTACCGGACGAAATCGCGGGAGGGGTAAATGAATATGGTTCAACCATAGAAGGCAAGCTTTAAAAGTAAATTATTTTAAGAGATACCAAAGAAAAAATATGTTCAAGTTGTTATTTATATTGATTTTAATTGGAATTCTCCGTCAAGTATTCTTCAACAAAAAACCGATTAAACAAACTCAAGGAGGGGGTCAGCATCGGGGTAGTTCGGGGGGGTCTTACCAAGATTTCTATCGACAGCGGGTAATGCGGAGCAATTTTCCGACTAGTTTAATGTTGTTGTCAGCTGCTATAATGAAGGCGGATGGAAAAATTGTAAAATCTGAACTAGACTACGTAAAGAAATTTTTCACACAACAATTTGGGGCTGCCTCTAGTCAGCAATACATGCTGGAATTAAAGGATATTTTAAAAAGAGACGTTCCATTAAGGCAAGCTTGTGCTGATATAAGCGCAGCGATGCAGCCAGAAGTTAGATTACAATTGCTTCATTATCTTTTTGGAATATCAAAGGCAGATGGACATGTTTCTGAAGATGAGGTGAAAACAATTGCTAGAATATCCAATTTTATGGGTATTTCTAATGCTGATTTTATGACGATAAGGGCCATGTTCTATAAGGACCCTAATACGGCATATCGAATTCTTGGATTGTCAGAGTCTGCAACAGTAGATGAGATTAAGAAAGCTTATCGGAAGCTGGTTATTACGTATCATCCAGATAAAGTTCAGCATTTAGGTCCGGAATTACAGTCAGGGGCAAAGGAGAAATTTCAAAAAATTCAAGAAGCTTACGATACGATTAAAAAACAAAAAGGTATTAAGTAATGTTTACTCTTAGTAAATATTTAAACGAATAAATTGAGTATAAAAGGCGACATCAGAGAAATGATGAAAGCACTCGTAGTGCCAGTCATTTTCTTGGTTATATGTTGGGCTGTTTGGCTTCTAGATAAAAATTATCACCTCTATCTATATCATTACGGAGTAAAGCCTAGAACGGCATGGGGAGCGCTTGGGATACTGTTTTCTCCGTTCATTCATGATACTCACGGATATTCTCATATTATTAATAATTCGTCCGCTATGATTGTCTTATTGTGGTCATTGTTTTATTTCTACAAAGATCTTGCTTGGAAAGTGTTTCTTGTGGTTTGGCTAGGTGGAGGACTTTGGCTTTGGTGTTTGAGCAGAGATTCTTTTCATATTGGAGCCAGTGGTATTATATATGGCCTAGCGAGTTACTTATTTTTCAGTGGTATGTTTCGGAAGAACATTCGGTTGATGAGCTTGTCAATGATAGTTGTATTCCTGTATGGCGGGATGATTTGGGGTGTTTTGCCTTTAGATACAACCACCGGAAGGTTCAGTATGGATCTGTCGATTTCATTTGAAGGGCATTTGTGGGGAGCCGCAGTTGGATTGTTGATCGCTTACGTTTATCGGAAAATCGGCTACGAGCGGAAAAAGTATCAATGGGAGATAGATGAAGAGCTAGGCATTGAACCTCCTGATTTCGAAGGTGAACTAAGGCGTCAAGAAATAGCTAAAGCTTTAGCGGAACAAGCAGCGGTAGAAAATCAAGTACACGTAACGTATACGATTAAGAAAAAGGATGATAATTAGCTGTTTTGGGACGGCTGATGTTATAGTTTTTTCTTGAGCATTGTTACAAATTGCTTTTAACTAAACGAACAGAGTTTAGTTTACACACTCTTGTATGCTGAATTTCGACAGCTGCATTTGATTCTGATACATCTTGCTTCGAACTTTTAACTTCAGAACTGACTTTAATTTTAGATTCAACCGATACCTCTTCTTCTTTTCATAAATATCGAACTACTTTATCATTAACGTAGTACGCTCTAGTTTCAAAAGCGTTGCAGGTTTTAGCGTCTTGACCTTGTTCCCACAGTACTTCTTCAGTTATGCCTAGGTCTTTTGTGGTATACATTTCGCCAGGAGTATATCCTCGTTCGAAAATAAAAAATAGTTTCCCGTCTTTGAAATAATAAGAAGTCCATAGTTCGTGCCAGTCGCCAGCTCCATATCGATCTACTTTGATTAATTCGTTCTTAGTTGAATCAAAATATCCAATAAACTCTGGGGTGAATCCGCTATAATATGAGTCTGCTTCCCAGTCGTTTAGCTCGATTTTAACGCAATTCTCCATTTTTGCTTCGGTGGCTTTAAACTATTTCCTGATTTTTGAAACCCTTTCATCCTCTGTTTGTGAGAATGATTCAAACGAGATTAAAATAGAAAGCGTAAATATTTTCAGGACACAATGATTTACATCTAAGATCTTGTGGATCAGCTAATAAAGAAAATTAATGGAAGGTGTTGGTAGCTTGATTGTTAACCGAAATATTCTCTCATTGGAACAAAGTAATGTTCCTCCCAACCTGTTTCATAGTTCGCTCCGTCTTCGGGGATGTTGCTATGAGAAAGGGATAACTCACATCCGGAAGATGTGTCTTTTAATTCAATTTCTACGATAGAATCTTCATGTTCATCATTGAAATTGCTCGTTCTCCATGAGAACGTCATTTTTTCATTAGGAATTAAACTGATGTTTTTACCCCATATGTATCTGTCCCAAGCCGTAAATGAATCCCCCTCTGTATCAGACGCAGAAGCCTCGCCTCCGGTCATAGAAGAGTGTTCTTCACTGTTCAGCCAAGCGGCATATATTTGCTTGGCTGAAACATTGAAGTTAGTTTTAAGTGTGAAGGGCTTAATCACTGTTTTAAGATGCTTACAGCATTGCTACCGTATACATTTCCAGCTCCATAAGGTGAGCCGTTTCCGTCCCATCTTTCCCATTTCTTTAATTCGATATACATTGGGTTCTTAGAGATTTGCTCTGCTTCTAATTGAATCGCCTCTGCCTTATATCTAGCTGAAACCACTAAAGATGAATCACCTCTCGCTTTTTCAATTCTTGCGTTCGCTAAGTACTCTTCTTCCTTTTGCTTCTCTTTTGCTGTTTGATTTCGTTGCTTTTGAGTCTCTTTGTTGGTGATTTCAACAGCAATGTTTTGAGGTAAATTAATATCAGCAATCTCCACGAAGTCAAGATAAACGAAGTTACTATCAAAATCGTTTTCTAAAATTGACTCGATTTCCTGCTCTAAAATTTCTCGTTTTGTGGAATATGCTTCTACATAAGTGTATCG
>JBLIOB010000045.1:0-19842 GCA_047639575.1 Parvicellaceae bacterium | reverse complement strand
ATAATTTTTGGGTTCTTAAACATTGCTCAGTATATCAAGTACATTCCTTTTCCTGTAGTATCTGGATTTATGGGTGGAATTGGAGTAATTATTATTTTGCTTCAACTGTACCCGCTAATGGGGTATGATTCACCTAAAGGAGCAATAAACATTATGGGCGGCATAATGGATCCTATAAAAGGGTTAAACTTTCAGTCGCTTCTGCTGGGTGGTATTACCGTTGCAACTATATACTTATTCCCGTTTATCACGAAAAAAGTTCCGGCCATACTAATGGCACTAGTTGTAGGTACAGTATCCTATTTGATTTTAAGTAATATTGCCGATTTCAGTTCAGTAACAACGATTTCATCATTTGAAAGTGAAGTTCCGATGCCAAAACTTGATGTTTTTGAACATTTTAGCTGGGATATTTTCGTTCAATGTTTAGGATTGGCAGTTACTCTTGCTGCCCTAGGTACCATTGACACACTGCTGACTTCTGTTGTTGCTGACAGTTTAACGAAAACAAAACATAAGGGAAATAGAGAATTAATTGGTCAAGGTCTTGGAAATTTTGTTGCTGCTTTATTCGGTGGGTTTCCTGGCGCAGGTTCTACCACTGGAACGGTAATCAATATTAAATCAGGGGGTAGGACTAATCTCTCTGGAATAACGAAAGGAGTTATTTTGGTTGTAGTAATAATGACAATGGGGCCTTATGTAATGTACATTCCTAAGGCAGTACTTGCAGGAATATTATTGACAATTGGTATCGGTATTGTCGATGTTAAAGGATTGCGACTTTTACCAAAAGTTCCAAGAGTAGATGCATTTATTCTTCTTTTAACGCTGGTTATTACAGTGTTTGATACGTTGTTAGACGCTGTTGCAGTTGGTGCATTAATAGCCACCGTTTCCTTCATGAAGAAGATGGCCGATGTGATGGACGATATGAACAAGGATGGAGAGCTTAAAGAATTCTCTAAAGATCCTCGAATTCCTAAAGCAATGGGGGATAGGGTATTTGTAAAAATCCTAGATGGTCCGATGTTCTTTGGGTTTGCAGACCAATTCCGAGAGCAAATGCGCGCTATTGATAAATACGAAGCATTAATAATTGACATGAAGCGAGTTCCGTTCATGGATGAGACGGGTTTAATAGTATTAGAAGAAGCAATTCATGAACTTCACGATAAAGGAGTAGACCTTTATATCACAGGAGCAAATGATGCAATTTACACTCAACTTGAAAAGGTTAAGATTCCAGGGAACTTAGTTGACGAGGATCATTTCTTTCCATTTTTCAAACATTGCTTAAAACACATTAGATATAAGTTTGAGGAAAAGGAAGCGAAAGTCGAAATTTCTGATGAATCAGAAGAATGAGTTTCTAAGTATTGTGTACGGATTTAATTAAAATTTGCTTCACTTCAGCCAGCATAATAGCGGTTGCTCCCCAGACTACTTTGTTTTGAATGTCGTAATAAGGAGCCTTTAGTTTTATTCCACCAGGTCCCATTTTGATTGCTTTTGATTTAACAATTGACTCATCAAGTAATGTAGAGATTGGCACATTTAGTATTTCTACCACTTCTTCGGGCTGCATTATGAATTCAGGCAGCTGTTCGGTGTATCCGACAAAGGGTGTTACCAAAAAATTACTAGGTGGAATATAGACTTCGGTCACTTGACCTAAAACGGTCACTTGATTTGGATTGACTCCAACTTCTTCTTGTGTTTCCCTTAGCGCTGTTGCTTCTAGGTTTAGATCTTCAGGTTCAACTTTCCCCCCAGGAAAGCTAATTTGTCCAGAGTGCGGACCATTATATTCGGGTCTTTGCGTTAAGCAGAAATTAGGCACTCCATCAACTGGATAGAATAAGATCATGACTGCGCTTTGCTTGGGCGTCTTCCTCATTTTCTTAAGTTGAGCGAGACCAGGACGTTTCAAAAGGGCCATTTCAGCCTGTCCTGTTGCTCCCGGAAGTTCCATTGTTAATTGATGTGATAAATGATGAGTTAAGTCTTCAAATGTCATTCTTCTGCTTTCAGCTTTATGGATGCCGAATTTACACAATATCTCAATCCAGTGGGTTGCGGTCCATCATCAAAAACATGCCCTAAATGACCTTTACATCTTGTACAGTGAATTTCGTTTCTACTCATGCCTGATGTATTGTCGGATTGAGTTTCTACGTTGTATCCAATTTGCTTGAAAAAGCTAGGCCACCCAGTTCCGCTTTTATATTTCGTGTCGCTTTCAAATAAAGGCAGCGTGCAAGCTTTGCAGACAAAGGTTCCATCACCTTTAAAATCCCAGTATTCACCAGTGAAAGCTCTCTCCGTTCCATGTCCTCGTAGAATTCTAAATTCTTCCGATGTTAAAGAATCTTTCCAATATTCATTGGTTGTGATTTTTGTAGAATCTCCTTTAATCGTACTTGATGTAATGTTTATTGCCCCAGGAAGAGTCGTTTCAGACTGTTGTCCACAGCTTAGTACGCCTAGAAAACTGATCAGGTAGATGAAGTAGTGCATAATTGAGTCTTTTTTGATAAACGAATATTTCTCAACTAAATTATATTCTTTTTTGCAGGAAGTCAATCGAATGAAAGATTTAGACCATTATTGAGCGATTTTATTTTCCGGTTCGATTTCTTTTGTAAGATTTATTATAATCTAAATCATAAAGAGCAGGAATTGAATTAATTTAGCAGCATGATCGATTGGGATAGAATATTAATCAATGTACTTGCCGGCTTATCTATTCTTACAGCACTTTACTTATTGCTTATTGGGTATCGTTATTTGCTAAGGGTTTTGTCTACTGGTAAGTTTAGCCATACTAATTCCAAATTTGCGGAGTTACATACATTAGTAAACAATAGAGCAGCGCATGGAGAAATCGAATTCTTGTTTATGCTTAGTGAAGCATGTAACGTGAAGTTCTCCATAGTTGATAAAGATGAAAATGATATAGAAGTGCTAGTTGAAGAAGAGAAAATACCAGGAAACTATCCAATAACCTTTAATACTTCATCTATCCCTGATGGGATTTACTTTTATCAGCTGAAAACTGATCTTCAAAAAATCTCTAAAGTTTTTAAAATAGATAATGCTAAAGTGATTTCTTGAAAAGGCATCTGACCATATTGCTTTTTCTTATTCTTCCATTTACGGTTTTATCTCAAAAGAGTGAAAAGCCGAAACCATTTTTTAAAGGAGTTTTTCAATTACCAAATGGCACTTCTAATTTTGCTTTTAAAAAATTAATGGGAGGCGTTTCTGATCTGGCCCTATCTTTAAATTTCCCTATTGGTGAGCGTTTTCATGCCGGTTTCGTATTTGAACACGCTTACTTCACTTTTGACGATTTATCTATACCAGAAAGAACCAATGCAACCATGCAAATTCCGGGTGGATCATTAACGTTTGGGTACACAATTCCTTCTTCTGAAAAACTTAATGTCGAGTTTGCAATGAATGCAGGGTACAGTTACATGTTGACATCCAGCGAAACTTGCTTTGTTGCTACTGGGAAAAAATTTTATATTCAAAACGGACTGCACCTTAGGCCCAACGTAGGTTTTTACCTAGTCACTAATGAGTATTTGTCATTCGGACTTACTCTTTCTTACAGTATTTATGTGTCTGAATTTAGTCCAGATAATTTGTGCATCCCAGAGTTTAGCGGATATCAGAATTCTGACTATAGTGGGAACTACCAGATGTTTGCGGTTGGTTTTGGCTTTCGAACATCCCTTTCAAGTAGAAAATAATCGGCATAAAAAAAGCGCTAACCCAAATAGGCCAGCGCTTTGTTAAATGTGTTTTGAAAACTAAGACTCTTCTGAATCTCCTTTTTCTAGATCAGTTGGCTCATTTGATTCTTCATCCTTAGCAGCTGCTTTCGGTTTCTTCTTAGCAGGAGCTTTAGCCTTTACCACTGTGACTTCAATCTCTAAATCTTTACTCAGGTCAACTTTCAAAATGTCTCCTTCGTTCAGGTTTGCCTGAATGATATGTTCCGCTAATGGATCCTCTAAGTACTTCTGAATAGCTCTTTTAAGAGGTCTAGCTCCAAACTTAGAATCAAATCCTTTGTCTGCTATAAAATCTTTCGCTTTCTCAGAAAGCTCAATATTATAACCTAGTTCGGATACTCGTCCAAATAATTTAGCCAGTTCAATATCAATGATCTTGTGAATATCATCTCTATCTAAAGAATTGAATAAAATCATGTCGTCAATACGATTTAAAAACTCAGGTGCAAATGCTTTCTTTAAAGCATTGTGAATAACTGCTTTCGTTTCATCGTCTTTCTGATCTTCTTTCGCTTTTGTTCCAAATCCAACACCGGTTCCGAAATCTTGTAGCTGTCTAGCTCCAATATTTGAAGTCATGATGATGATAACGTTTCTAAAGTCAACTTTTCTACCAAGGCTATCAGTCAACTGACCATCATCCAAAGCTTGAAGAAGTAGATTGAAAACATCAGGATGTGCTTTTTCTATTTCATCTAGTAAAACAATAGAGTAGGGACGTCTTCTTACTTTTTCTGTAAGCTGACCACCCTCTTCGTATCCAACGTATCCAGGAGGTGCTCCTATCAATCTTGAAATAGCAAATTTCTCCATGTATTCAGACATGTCGATTCTAATTAATGCTTCTTCAGAATCGAACATAAACTTTGCCAATTCCTTACATAGTTGTGTTTTACCAACTCCTGTTGGCCCTAAAAAGATAAATGAACCGATTGGCTTGTCTGGATCTTTTAGTCCAGCTCTACCTCGTTGAATAGCTTTAACCACTTTCTTAATTGCTTCATCCTGTCCAATAACACTTCCTTTAAGGTTTTCAGACATTTTTACTAATCGTCCACTTTCCTTTTCTGCTACTCTAGTAACTGGAATACCTGACATCATAGAAACTACTTCTGCAACATGTTCTGCGGTGACTATTTCTCTTTGAATCTTAGATTCCTCTTCCCACTTGTTTTTAGCTGAATCTAATTCATCTGCTAACTTACGTTCAGAGTCTCTCAATCTAGCAGCTTCTTCATACCGCTGAGATTTTACAACTTGATTCTTTTCGTCCTTGACTTCCTCTATTTTCTTTTCAATTTCTATAATGTTCTTTGGAACATTAATATTAGTGATATGAACTCTTGATCCAACCTCATCCAATGCATCAATTGCTTTATCCGGAAGATGTCTGTCTGGAATATATCTAGCAGTTAATTTCACACAAGCCTCAATAGCCTCATCTGTATAGTTAACGCTGTGATGATCTTCGTACTTGTCTTTAATGTTGTTAAGAATCTCAACAGTCTCTTCAACTGACGTTGGTTCGATCAGTACTTTTTGAAATCTTCTCTCTAAAGCTCCATCTTTTTCGATATACTGACGATACTCGTCAAGCGTAGTGGCACCAATTGCTTGTAATTCACCTCTGGCAAGAGCCGGCTTGAACATATTGGAAGCATCTAAGGATCCAGATGCACCGCCAGCGCCAATGATTGTGTGAATTTCATCAATGAACAGAATAATGTTCCGATCTTTTTCAAGTTCATTCATTACTGCCTTCATTCTCTCTTCAAACTGACCTCTATATTTAGTACCAGCAACAAGTGACGCTAAATCAAGTGAAACAATTCTTTTATTGAATAAAACTCGAGAAACTTTTCGTTGAACGATTCTCAACGCCAAACCTTCTGCTATGGCAGATTTACCTACCCCAGGTTCACCAATTAAAATTGGATTATTCTTTTTTCTTCTAGAAAGGATCTGAGAAACTCTCTCTATTTCCTTTTCTCTACCAACGATTGGGTCTAATTTTCCGTCTTCAGCAAATTTTGTTAAATCTCTACCAAAGTTGTCAAGCACAGGAGTTTTGGATTTGGAATCTGATTTTCTTTGGCTACCGGCTCCGCCACCTGCAGGGAATCCATCGTCTTCGCCTTCATCGTCAGCTGAACTTGGAAATTCTGCTCTAAAATCTTCATATGTGTCTGCAGACATATGTTCTAATTCATCTTTCACTTTATCGTAATTCAAATTAAATTTTTGAAGTGATTGAGTGGCTATGTTATCTTCATCCTTTAAGATGGATAATAACAAGTGTTCCGTCCCAATCATGTTACTCTTATATAATTTCGCCTCTAAATAGGTGATTTTCAATACTTTCTCAGCTTGTTTAACTAAGGGTATGTTACCAAGGTTCACAGCTTTTCCTGTAGCCGCTTTAACTGAATTCTCGACATCTCGTCTTAACTCTTTTAAATCGATGCCGCTAACCGTCATTATTTTAACAGCAACTCCTTCTCCTTCTCTAATTATTCCTAACAAAAGATGCTCTACCCCAATATAGTCATGACCAAGCCTTAATGCTTCTTCTCTACTAAATGTGATTACATCTTTTACTCTGGGTGAAAATTTAGCTTCCATATATATCTCCTCTTCTGCGTTTATCGTCTCTCCTTCTAAGTTACAAAGAAATTAAGACATGAAACCGTACGTGACAATCTCCACGTAATTCAAAGTTAAAAATAGTCGATACAAAGACCTATAATTAGTTGTTAACTTATTAACCGAATTTTGTGAACAAATCCGCCTATATATAAGGTAAAAACCCCTTGTATTTAACTACTTTCGATTTCTTGCTTTTACAGCGTTTTAAACCACTGCAAAAAGCGTGCAAAAAACCTAAATAGGAAAGAATGGCAGAAGGAGAAAGAATAATTTCAGTCAGTATTGAAGAAGAAATGAAATCAGCGTACATCGATTATTCGATGTCTGTTATCGTTTCTAGAGCATTACCGGATGTGAGAGATGGACTAAAACCAGTTCACAGAAGAGTGCTTTATGGCATGCAAGACTTGGGAGTATTCTCGAATAAGGCATATAAAAAGTCAGCTAGAATTGTTGGTGAAGTACTCGGTAAGTACCATCCACACGGAGATACGTCTGTTTATGATGCGATGGTTCGTATGGCGCAAGATTGGTCTTTAAGATACCCAATGGTGGATGGCCAAGGTAACTTTGGATCGGTTGATGGCGATAGCCCAGCCGCTATGAGATACACTGAAGCTCGTTTACGTAAAGTGGCAGAGGAAATGTTGGCAGACCTTGACAAAGAGACAGTCGATTTCAGACCCAACTTTGATGATTCTCTTTCTGAGCCAACTGTGCTTCCTGCAAGAATACCAAACTTATTATGTAACGGTGCATCTGGAATTGCCGTGGGAATGGCAACTAATATGCCTCCTCATAATTTGACAGAAGTAATTAATGGAACGATAGCGTACATCGATAATCGCGATATTGATATTCCAGGCTTGATGACGCACATTAGTGCTCCTGATTTTCCAACAGGAGGAACTATTTATGGTTATGAAGGTGTTGTAAGCGCTTTTGAAACCGGTCGAGGTAAAGTAGTAATCAGAGGAACGGCTACTATTGAAGAAATTAGAGAAGGAAAAGAAGCGATTATCGTTACGGAAATTCCTTACATGGTTAACAAGGCAGACATGATCAAAAAGACTGCTGATCTTGTTAACGATAAAAAGATTGATGGTATTTCTGACCTTAGAGATGAGTCGGATAGAAACGGAATGAGAATCGTATATGAACTGAAAAGAGACGCGATTCCTAATGTTGTGCTAAATAAGCTCTACAAATACACTGCCTTACAATCTTCTTTTTCTGTAAATAACATTGCCTTGGTTCATGGACGGCCTGAAGCTTTAAACTTGAAAGACATGATTCACCATTTTGTGGAGCATCGTCATGAAGTTGTTATTCGAAGAACGAAGTACGAATTAAGAAAAGCGGAAGAAAGAGCTCATATTTTAGAAGGTTTAATTATTGCATCTGACAACATTGATGAAGTAATCGCATTGATCAGGGGGTCTAAGAACCCAGATGAAGCTAGAGAGAAATTAATAGAACGATTCAAACTTTCTGATCTTCAATCTAGAGCAATCGTTGAAATGAGACTTAGACACTTAACGGGTCTAGAACAAGATAAGTTAAGAGCTGAGTACGATGAGTTAATGACTAGAATCACGGATTTAAAAGATATTCTTGCTGACGAAGACAGAAGAATGCTCATCATTAAAACAGAACTTGAAGAGATTCGAGAAAAGTATGGTGATGAAAGAAGATGTAAGATTGAGTACTCTGCTAATGAGATGAGAATCGAAGATTTGATTCCAGATGACGAAGTAGTAATCACAATTTCGCATGCAGGATATATCAAAAGAACTTCTCTAGCTGAATATAAAGTTCAGAATAGAGGTGGGGTAGGTTCGAAAGGAACTAATACCAGAGAAAAAGATTTCTTAGAACACTTGTTTGTGGCAACTAACCACAATTACTTACTAGTATTTACTCAACAAGGACGTTGTTTCTGGATGAGAGTATTTGAAGTACCTGAAGGTGGTAAGAATACGAAAGGAAGAGCAATCCAAAACTTGATCAATATTGGTCAAGATGATAAAGTGATGGCGTACATCAATACTGGAGATGTTAAATCTGAAGACTATATATTCAGAAATGCTACTCAAGAAGATGTTGATGCAGGTAGAGCAGAAGCTTTAGATGAAAGAATTAATAACTTCTATATCACCATGTGTACTAAGCGTGGAGTTATTAAGAAGACAGCTATTGAAGCTTACTCAAGACCTAGAACGAATGGTATTAATGCAATTGGTATTAGAGAAGGTGATGAGCTTCTAGAAGCTAAACTTACAAATGGGTCGAATGAAATTGTAATGGCAGTTAAGTCTGGTAGAGCAATCAGGTTCAATGAAGCTAAGGTTAGATCTATGGGTAGAACAGCTTCTGGTGTTAGAGGTATTAACATTGCTGATACTGACGAAGTAGTTGGAATGGTTTGCGTAGATAATGATTCAGTAAGAACAATCTTAGTTGTATCTGAAAAAGGATACGGTAAGCGTACTTACTTAAATGATCCAGAGGATGGAGAACCGGTTTATAGAATTACAAATAGAGGAGGTAAAGGAGTTAAAACGCTTAGCGTAACTGAAAAAACCGGAAATCTATGCGCTATTAAAGTCGTTTCAGATGAGGATGATCTAATGATTATTACAAAATCAGGAATCACAATTAGAATGCATGTAGAAAGCATGAGGACTATGGGTAGAGCTACTCAAGGAGTTCGACTAATTAACTTAAGAGGTAAAGACGAAATTGCTTCTGTAGCTAGGGTTGAACGTAGTGATGATGACGAGGATGAAATTTTGTTAGATGAAGAAGGAAATCCAATAGAGCCAATTGCAGATGCAGAAATTATTTCTGACACTGACGAGTCGGACGAGGCCATAGCAGAGTCTGAAGAAGGCGATGAAGGAAGTGATTCTGCTGGTGCAGATGAAGAAGAATAGAAAGACATAAGATTTAAAGATTAAAGACGAAAGACCTTTTTTAGTAGAAAAGGTCTTTTGTCTTTATATCTAATGTCTTTTATCTTCTAACCGTAAAACCAACCCAATCAACCGTTTATACGTTTTTATGGTACTTGGCAAAGTAATTGCATCAAGGAGTATGGATTAAATATTATTTTTGCATCGTCTTAATGATGGCAACTTGTTGCCTTTAGATTAAAAAAACTAAAAATGAAAAAATTATTGATTGTAGCAGTTGTGATGTTGATGACAACAATTGCATTTTCACAAAAACTTGAATTATCTTCTGCAGCTCAAGCGTACAAAGGAGCTCAAAACATGATGGGCCAAGCAATGCAGTCTCAGGACTTCTCTAAAGTAAAAGGGAAACTTCTGTCTGCAAAAAAGTACATTGACATTGCTCATACCAAGCAATTAGCTTCAGGTGGTTTGAAGACAAAGGAAGTTCCAAAGCTGTGGCATTATAGAAGTTTAATTTATTTGAATTATATAATGATGGCGGCTTCAGAAAAAGATGTTAAAGCTGATGTAGAAGCAAATGAAGATGCTTATGAGAAAGTAATTTTTGAATCTGCTGAGAACTGTAAGAAAACGGATGAGAATGGAGCTGCGTACTGGGAACCTTTAAAACTGAAGCTTAACCTAATGAGATGGGGACTTGCTTCAGAAGGTGTCAAAATGTTCAATGAGAAAAAATACGAAGATGCGTACGATGCTTTTACCGGTGCTTCTAAACTAGCTGAAGTAATCGAAATGAAAGACACATTGTCTTTCTATAATGCAGGATTAGCAAGTGAAAAGTTAGAAAAGTATGGTGAAGCGGCTATGTACTATCAGAAATGTGCGGATCTAGGGTATCAGGGAGCATTAACATATGTGCTTTTATCTCAAGCATTAAACAAACAGAAGAAACACGAAGAGGCCAATGCAGCTTTGAGAATTGGATTAGAAAAGTATCCTTCAAATCTTGATTTAATCAAGGAGCAATTAAACGGTTATTTGCTCACTGAACAATACGACAAAGCTGAAGAGAGTATGGCAAAAGTTATTGCTAAAGAGCCAAACAATGCAGTTCTTCATTTCTCCATTGGGACGATCTATGATAATTTAAAGAGATATGAAGATGCAGAAAAAGCCTACGATGCTGCTCTTGCAATTGATCCAGAATATTTCGATGCTATCTATTCAAAAGGAGTTTCTTATTTCAACCAAGCTGTAGAATTGTACGGCAAAGTTGAGGACATCACTAACGTTGTTGAGCAGGATACCGAAATCAAAAGAGCTGAAGCATTAATGAATAGTGCAATGCCGATACTAGAAAAAGCGCATGGAATGAATGCTGAAGATAGAAACACCATGACTGCATTAAAGCAGATTTATGGTAGACTTGATCTAGAAGATAAGTACATGGAAATGAAAGCTAAATTAAAAGGATAGTCTTTCGTCCTCAACAATAAGCTATTAATAAGAAGCCTGTCCGGAGATATTCGGAACAGGCTTTTTTTGTACCCTTGATTTATGAAGAATATTTTTATCGTTCTATTAGTATTGTTGCTTATTGGAGAAAACGTTTTTATTTATCTAAAACCTGAAGTAGTAAGTGATTTGGTTAAAGAGAAAGGCGATTCATTAAAAGGAATGGTTTTCTCAAATGATATGGTTCAAGAGGAATTTGAAGAAATAAAAGGACAAGTCAAAATTGAACTGAAAGACGAAATGAAAAAGGAAATGGAAGCGAAAATTGACTCAATGTTTGCTGAGAATTAAAAGCCATGCCTAGAATCATTATAGACTACAGCTCAAATATTCAGGAGGAAATAAGTACATCTCTATTTAAATCTATTCATGAATACTATGTTAATTCCAATAGATTTTCAATTGAAGACATTAAAAGCAGAGCGATTAAGCATGACAATTACTTAATAGGTGACGGTAATCCATCTAACGCATTTGTATCTATCCACATGAAGATTATGGAAGGCAGAGAAGTTCAGTTTCGAAAACAACTAAGCGATGATGTGTTGAAAATAGCCAAAGACTACTTTAAGGGCTCCATTACAGCTATGAATTTAAATCTAACCTGCTTTGTAAGTGAAATCGAAAAGAGCTGCTATTCTAAGCCCATAAATTGACTCGGAGCTAGTATTGCTTGTATTTCTTCATGTAAGAGTAAGCATCGGCAATTTCGTCAAATCGAATTCTAGCTTTCTTCGTATGGGATTCTCCTAAATAAGCAACTTTGTCTGGATGATGAAGCCTTGCTAATTTTCGATAGGCCTTTTTAAGTTCTTCTTCTGTGCAATTTTTAGTTACGCCTAAAATCTTACATGCAAGCGTTACTTTAGTCTGACTTACATAAGCTGTTTTAGTCTTTCTCCGAGAATTTGTTTTTCGCTTAGATCCAGTATATGAATTCGTGCTTTCTTTTGTGTCTGACTTCGGTCTGCTTTTTCCCCTTTTCGAGATATGACTATTAATGATTGTTATAAACTCCTGCTTATCTAGTCCAATCTTAAAGCCAATTATCTGAATGTACTTATGTTCTTTTGAATGTAGTTCCTTGTCCGAAAAAGCCAGATCACAGAGGAAGTCAATTAGCTGAAGTTTTCCTGGTTTACGCGCATAACTTTTAAGTAACTCGCACATGTCATAGAGATAGTTGGAATTAGTATGGATGTAAATGGCAAACTTAGATGCATCTTTTCCCATTTTTTTATCTCCATCAAAAACAGAAGTGAAGTAAGATTCTATAAAAGCGTATTCCTCGTCCTTTCGTTCTCTATCCGCATTTATCATAAAAGCAGCGAGAAATACTAATGCAACATTGAAGTCATCGGCTTTTTTTACAAAGTCCTTTCCAGGATAATCATTAATCATTCTTCCCAACAAAGATTCTTGTCCGTCTATAAATAGAAAGATACGATCGTAGTATGGAAAATTCTCTTTGTAAAACTTCATTTTTCAGAATTCAAATGGGAATTTAGTAATCAATTTCCACAATTAATTTAATTAAAATTGGTTTAGTTACTTTTGTACTTCTAAAAAAACTTAAAATGAGATCCATAAAAACACTTTCAGTATTATCATTAGTTGTTTGTTTTGCATTCGTAGGATGTAAAAAAGACAAAAACCCACCAACAGTTACGGTAACAGGAGCAAATCCTATGTCGATCGAAATTGGAGGTACATACACAGAATTAGGAGCAACGGCAGCCAACCCTGACGGAAGTGTCGCTACAGTAACCACTAGTGGTTCAGTATCAAGCACAACTACTACCGGAACACATTCAATCAGTTATTCTGCTGAAAACGAATACGGTACAGGTACGGCAACAAGAACAGTAAATATCGTTGTTGGACAAGGCACTTATGTTAGCGCTTTTAATTTAACTTCTGATTGTGGTGCTATAGAATTTCCAATGAATGCAGCGCAAGAAGGTGTAGCGTTAAGTACTCCTGACTCCTTGATGTTTGATAACTTTTTCAACGCAGTTGGAGGAACAGCCGTAGCAACAATAAGTAGTTCAGCAATATCATTCCCTAACCAAACTATTGTTACTGCTGTAGGTGACATCATTTTTGATGGAGCTGGAACAATGAATGCTACTGGTACAGAAATGACCGTAACATTTAACTACGATAGTACAGATCTTCTTTTTGGCGGAGCTGTAGGAACTTGTACTGCAACTATGACGAAGCCGTAAGTTCAACTAAGACAATTTAGAAAAGGCACTACAATGGTGCCTTTTTTTTTGCCAAAATTTTCGAAAGCAAAGGCGTATGAAATTAATTTGATTTAAATCCTAATTGTCCAAAGCGCCTTGCTGAATCCAACACATTATTTTATCAACTTCATCGTCTGTTAAAGCAGGGGTTCCTAGGAAGTTAGGTGAGGGGGGCATTGACTTTAATTCGTAGATGACCCGCTGAATGTCTCCATTTAATACTCTTGCTCTTAATCCTGCATAACTTAAGATCCATGCATCATGACATCCGGTTCCAGGGCCCGTTCCTGTTGCACAACTTGCTTGAATGATTGGAACTACGTCTAACTGATATTCCGCATTAATACCACTACAATCAATAGGAATCGCCTTTAAGGTTTTATCCTTTGCACAAGAAGAAATCAAGACTAATAATACAAGAAGACATTTAGTCGTGCGCATTTGCTCTAAATTAAGAATAATCTTAATGCAACCTTGGCTTTGTCACTCGTTAATTTATCAACGTATGGAAGTCATACCCAATCAAAATTCGCATGAAATATTCGCCATAATTAATACAAGAAACAGCGTAGCACTGGTTGTTAGCGGATGGGTAGCACTAGCACCGATAGTTGGAGAATCTCTGATCCTAACAAATTCTTTAATTGTTATTCCTCTTTTAAGGTCACCGAAGGTAAATGACTGCGCTGATTGGAGAGCGTTCATTTTTGCTATAGTGTACTCCAAGGTTACTTTCTTTTAATAGGAACATTAAGAATTGAAGTAACTTGTATCCTATTGAGAAAAATGAATTCCCTTAATAGAGCGGATATCAAAGTCGTCAAAAATTAAAACCAAGAAAATGAAAATGCTACTTACGATTATAATGGCGTGCGGATTGTTTACGATGTACGCACAAAAGACCGCTCCGATGCAAGTTGAAGTATCGACTTATGACAAAGTACCATTGGCTGGTGAGCAAATTGTCTTTTTCGGACAAACATCTAAAACCGAGATATTAGGAGTAACTGGACCTGATGGTAAATGCTCAGTTAATTTACCGGAAGGTGAAACTTATGACATTAAAGTGCGGAGTGTTGGAGATGAGTTAGATTATAGTTCTATTTCGATTCCAACATTAGGAGAGAATGAGGAATTTACAGAAGCTACATTAACCGTTATGATTGAAGAGCCAACCTCCTTCACGCTTAATAATGTTCATTTTTCAACTGGCTCAGCAGATTTAAAAAGTTCATCATCAAAAGAACTTAATGAATTGGCGAATTACCTAAATTTGAAAAAATCGGTGAAAGTTGAAATAGGGGGGCATACTGATAATGTTGGAGCGGATGATTCAAATCAAAAATTATCACAGAAGAGGGCAGAAGCAGTAAAGGAATTCTTAGTCAAGAAAGGTGTTTCAGAAAATCGATTGAAGTCCAAAGGATATGGCGATACAAAACCAGTAGCCTCAAATGACTCAGACAAGGGTAAAGCAATGAACAGAAGAACAGAAGTTGTGTTCCTTTAATCTTACTACTTCAATAAATTGATATGTCCTTTTAAGTCATAATGATCTCCAAGAACGCTTTTCGCTTTTATCGAATACACGTAGACGTCTGTTTTAACTTGGGTGTCTGTTCCATATATTTTACCATTCCAGCCACTGTTTAATTGATGTGACTCATAAATAAGTTCACCCCATCTATCAAATATTAGCATGGTAAAGTTTTCTTCCGATATCCCACTGCCTTCTACATAAAATAAATCGTTGACTCTATCACCGTTAGGCGTGAACGCATTGGGAACATAAATGCCAACAGCTGGCTCAACGTTGATCTCGATGTTTGCACTATCAGTACATCCAGCGGCATTTGACACCCAATGCCATACATCGTATAATCCTTCTTGAGCAAATGTATGAGATTCGATAATGTTTATACCGTTGGTACCATCATCAAAATCCCAATAGTAGCTAATCCCTCCTGGGCCGGTGCTTACAAATTTAACAACTGGGTGGTTCATATCAATTGTAGTCTTATTGGCTGATATTTCAGCAACTGGTGAATCATGAATTGTTACATAATTAGATCCATTGTTATTAGAAGTACATCCCTCAGCAGAAGTTACCTGAAAATTGACTGTGTAGGTACCAGGATCTGTAAACGAAAACGAAAATTGATCTCCAGTAAACAAATTACCATTTCCTAAATCCCATTGATAAATATATCCGGGTTTAGCCGAATCCAGTTCGTAATGAGTTATGAAAGGCGCACACCCTTGATCCAATTCTGTTGGCAAGTTAATTATAGGTAACTGATGGACTTCTATTGTTACCTGTTCGCTCACAGATTTCAAACATAAATCTGTGACTGATACAATGTAGGTAGTTGAGGAAGTAGGGTGCATGTAAAAAGGTCCAGCGGTTATGCACCCACAAGGTGCCCAAAGGTAACTCAGTGGGCCGGTTGGGCCAGAATATGTTGCCGAAAGCATTACACTGTCTCCAATACAAATATCTCCTGATGAGAATATGTTCAAGCTGTCAGAAGATAAATTTTGGACAAATTGAAAAATCGAGTCAGAAATTGAACATCCGTTCAGGTCCATAACTTGAACGAAACTATAGCCCGACTGATAAGCTGTGTCCATGTTATTCATAAACGCTGAGCCAGAACTCCAGTTATATTGATATGGTGAAACGCCACCTGTTACATTTGCTGTAGCTCCATAACTTGCATCAAAACAGACCGTATCAGGAGCATTTAGGGAAAGTAGTAATGGCGAAGGTTCATTAATAGTGAAAGCTGTGCTCACATTACAGTTATTTGAATCTTGGATTTCAATTGTGTAAAGGCCTGCCGTTAAGTTAGGTATCGGAAAACTTCCGAACAATGACGGAACTGAAAATGAATTTCCGTTGATTGTCATTTGGTAAAGCGGTAAGCCACCTCCAATTGTAGTAAGTGTATTAGAAGTTAGGCCACCGTTACATAAAATGCTGTCCATTCCCAACGCAAGAGTAAGTTGAGTTGGTTCAAATACGGTATAGGTTAAGGTAGAGTCACAGCCGTAATAATCTGTTATGGTAACGAGCCCAGCACCAGCTGAAAGTCCATTAATAGTACTGTCAGTAGACCCATTCGACCATTGAATGGAATGAGGGAAATTCCCGCCAGTAAGGGCTAGGTCTACTTGCCCATCGTTAAAACCAAAACAACTAATATTTTGGGAAGTAAGATTAGTCGATGCGTTAAATTCATGAAAATTTATCAGAACGGAATCAATGGATTCCGGACAACCATGATTACCGGTTGAAGTAAGAACTAATTCTGCAAAACCCGAAGCCAATTCACTAGCAGATGGAAAGTAGGAATTTACTAAAGAAGTGTCTGGTTGACTGAAAGTTCCAGATCCTCCGGACCAAATTCCACCATTGGCTGATTGAATGGTTCCAGTTAAATTAACAGGTAAATTGCTAGCGCACAAATCTTTATCAATTCCAGCATCGGAATCTATGGCTAAGGTGAATTCAGTAACAGTTATGATCGCAGAGGTTGGCGGACATCCTGACCCGTCTGAAAGAAGAACATTGTAAGTCCCAACTCCAACAAAAATGTTTTGAGTGGCAGCACCAGTATTCCACAAGTAGTTATAAGGTGGGGTTCCTCCACTTGGGTTGGCAACGATCAAAATACCACTGCTACCATAACAAATAACAGGATTGATAGGCGAAATTGAAACGGCCAAAGTACTATTTAACGTAACTCTTATAATTTGACAATGAATACTGGTGTCACAAGGGTTAGAACCATATCCGCATACTTCGTAATCAACAAAAGGAGGCGGGGCTGGGCCAGCAAGCACATGTACAGTGTCGCAGCCTAAAGAACAACTTAAATATCCATTATAAACACCCGGTAAACCAGGAGCAATTGAATTCCAGGTAACCGTTGATTCGTCAAGTCCGCTTACCCATAGTGTGTCTGTGCAACCATCATTAATAACAATATCAGGACCAAATTCGGGCTCTCCCAAAGATTGAATGTAGTACTCGTTATTATTGTTGCCTGGTTTGCAAAATGTCAAATGGTGAGGTCCAGCGCCATTTACACATAGCGGCTCTCCAACCATCGTTATTGGTCCGCAATCAACTTGATAGAATAATGCACCTGGTGGTACAGCTCCAGAGTAAATATCGAACACAATGGCAACGGCAGCAGGATGAAGGGTAAGTTCGAATTCAATACATTTATCAGGAGAACCAGTTCCGCAACAATTTCCAACTCTATTAGTGTCTGGACTAATCCAGGTCATAGAAGGGGATGCTGATAAGTCAACTTGGAAAGTAGGTGTGAGTGAATCACAGTATTGCGAAAAAGAAGAGATAGGCAACAATACGATCAATGCATATGTCAAGCGTTTCATAATGGTGGTTTTAGGTTAGGATGAAGAAGCGTCCTACACTATCCTACTCGATAAAATGCCATGAGGTTACACGGCTTCCCAGAATAATCAATGGCACTAGACTGTTCATAAGTATTTATATTTGGGCGCCTCCGTCAATTTTGTTCTGAAACAAAATATTATTTCGAAACATTAATTTGAATTTTCTAGTAATTACCAAATTGTATTTGGTTTTTAGTTCATGTCAAAAAGTTAATAACTAGATGAAATAAATTTATTTTTATTTCGCTCCGTGCGTGAAAAGGAAACCGGATTTAAGCAGGTTTAGAAATTCATGGTACAACATTTGTCTACTGTTGTGAGTTATATATCTTACGCCCTTTGTTCAGTTTTCGATTAACAAATACTTTACTGTTATGAGAAGAAAAACAATAATTATCAATTCTATTGTATTACTTGCAATTAATTGCAACGCTCAATTGCCTTCAATAAGCACCACTAAATCAGGGTTATTGATCGGAGTCCAAAGAGGAAAGTTTAATGGCTTTGAAATTGGCTTTGAGAAACAATGGAAGCAGGTTAAATTAGTTAAGCCTAAAACATTCGGAATATCTGCAACTGGAGAATATCTATTCAATTCAAATTCATTAGGATTTAAAGCAGGGCCGTGGATTAAATTTGGAAGAACAAAGTTTACTTATGGTGCTAATGTTTTGGCTGCTACAAAATTTAATAAACCGCAAATGGCGTTTGCACCAACGATAGGGATTAAATTATTGGGCTTCCATGCGCTGGCATCATACAACTTCTTTAGAAACAGTCAAGAATTTGATTACAACAAGTTTAATGTTTCCGTGCGTTATTTTATATCTCGAAAAAGAAAGTTTGATGTTCATAAGAAGAAAGATGTGCAATGGTTATGATCTTAGAGTGACTGGCAAGCTGAAAAGTTTAGTATATTCAGAAAATGAAAATCACCTATTATTTTTTTCTACTGCCTTTTCTAGTTTTTATTTCTTGTGTTCAGCAAGTCACAACTGAATTAGAAGTCGAAACTGTAGAGCCAGAATTAATCGAAGAGTCAGAAATGGTTCCAAATGTAATAATATTGAAAGGTAATTATTATGGTAAAAATGTTATTATTCACAATCCGTTTAGCGAAAGCGGAATTGGCTTTTGCGTTGATAAAATAATGGTTAATGGAGAATATGCTGCTTGTGAAGTGGCGTCCGCTCAAATTGAAATAGATTTATCAAGTTTTGGAGACATGGAAACCCCAGATATTGAGGTCGAAATTCATCATTCATCAGGATGCTTACCGAAAATTCTAAACCCAAATGTCTTAGATTATCCAACTGACACTGTTGGTAACATAGTAGCACCTCAGTCTATCTAAGGCACGGTCCTTGTTATTTTAATATAATAAAACCAAAAGTGATGAGATGGATAGTTGTAGCTCTTTTTGCATTATGTAGTTATCAAGGCATTAGTCAAGAGGGTGAGTACATAACTTTGCAAGAGATAGAGGATATGCGGACAAGAATGAAGAATCTTGGATATGACTCTGTTTTTATTGAAAACTCGTTATCGCCATATCTTGAAAAAGCAAGTGTGGATTTAATAAGGACCACCTTCATTGGCGACTATAACACAAAATATCAGCAGTTAAAAATATCAAATTGCAGCGAAATAGAATCTGATGATTTTTGCGTTAAGTATATAATTATCAATAAGCATCGAGCGGATGTTTTCTGCAAAACATCAAATTTGGTTTTTAGTTTAAGACCCTTAGATCTACCCTTAGGTTCCGAAGTAACTATAGAATTATATCATAAAGAAGGTTGCCTGCCGCTGATAACAAACGAAGTAGACTTTAAGAGGCTAGAGTAACTAAAATGGATCACGAGCAATTTAAATCAGAAGTAAGGATGCCTCAATTAACGGCAGATTTAATAGATGATTTTGTTACTTGGTTAACCGAACAAGGCTATGATCTGTATAGTTTTCAATTATCTGACGTCTCATATAAAAGAATGTTGTTTCAAAAGTTTTGGAACCAAATTGATCCAGATCAGCAACAATTTAAAATGCATTTCTCTTAATTGCTAAGAAGCTAATTTCAATTTTTCAAGCGGAGATTTCATGAATATGGCCTTTGATGTTCCATTTACGTTATTAGAAGAGGGCAGTGCCAGTGTTTCCGCCCCCTAAATAGTCGGACAAGATTATACAAAAAAAACTGTAATCTTTATGACAATGAAAAGAAGGAAATTTACCAAAGAAGAAAAAATCAGCATTTTAAAAGAAGCTGGTACGAATGGT
>JBLIOB010000044.1:0-20032 GCA_047639575.1 Parvicellaceae bacterium | reverse complement strand
CGCAAATAATCTTACAAACCCCTTTTTGCTTTTATACTCTAATCTATTTTGAAAGAACAGAATGTTTTTTAAACTAAATCGATTGTCACCTTGGTAAACAGTTGTCCCAGTTCCAAAATTCGAAGACATAATTAATTGAGACTCATCTTTAAACTTATAATGCAGGGCTAGTGCGGTTTTTAAATTTTCCGTACCGTAATCTACAATGCTCTTTTCTTCATAACCAGTTCGATGAAGTACCCCTAAGCCTGGAAATTGAACTTGATTACTTAACGAATTGAAGTAAATGGCAGATTCATCTCCATAATTGTTAATAGCATCATGACCGCCTGGGTTCGTTATTCCTGACTCCGATTTATAAACAGAGTCCATATTAGTTGCTTCCCAATCGTTTGCTCTTAAATAAGTGAAGTTAAATTTAAACGCAAAAGTTTCTCTTTCATCCTTGTTTTTAAATGCTTTTGAGTACCTCAGGGCAGTCTCAAATAAGCCTCGTTCGCCCATTTTAGAAGACACGCTTAGTCCTTGAAACATGAATGGATCTTTAGATTCTATGCTAATCACTCCATTGAACGCATTTGGACCGTAAAAAGCTGAACTAGCTCCAACAATAAGGTCTACTTTTTTGACATCTAACTCAGAACATCCAAGAAAGTTCCCCAAACTGAAATTCAACCCTGGAGCTTGATTGTCAACTCCATCAATAATTTGTAATGAACGAACTGGAGATGTAGAATTAAATCCTCTGGTGTTTATCACTTTAAATCCAATACTAGCTGAGGTTAAATCAACTCCTTTTAAAGACCCTAGACCTTCATAAAAGTCAGCAGAAGGAGTATTTTTTATCGCTTTAAGGTCCATCGACTCTATGGTTAAGGCAGATTCTTTTTGCTTTGCAGAAATGTTTATTTTTTGAATCTCAACACCATCAAGAAGTGTAGTGTTATCTCCCAATTCGATATTAACTTTTTGTTTTTCAGATTTCACCACATATTCTAAATCCGAAAATCCAAAGGATGAAATGGTCAAAGTAATAGGATAATTTAGATCTGTAGTGATTGAAAACTTACCGAAATCATCAGTTTCGGCTTTTACTTCAGTCCCTTTAATAGAAACACTTGCTCCCAAGATATCACCTCCAAATGCTTGATCACTGACGTGTCCAGAAATAGTTACCTGCCCAAATACCACGTTCATAGTGACCATTAGAACTGCAACTAGTACAGCATGCCTATAGGAGGTTTCCTTCATTTTGTCGACTTCATTATTTAATTGGTCGGGAAAATATGGGCAAAACTAATTCTTTTATTTTAGTTTAATTATTGTTTAAGAATAATTTTCTGATCAGCTGCAAAATTGAAAAGTCCGCATCGATCAGGTTATCCAAAGTTCAGCATTCAATCAAACCTATTGATCTGAAGTGATTTGAAAAAGGTCAATTTATTGGTATGCGTATTATTAATATGCAAGAAATGACGTTCTGAGAGCTACATATCAAGAAAATGTGACAGCTAATAAGTTGTTATTTAAAGAGCTTCCATCATAGCGATCAATGCTTTTGGATCATCGGCAATTGCTATGTGGTCCATATGTGATTGTTTTAAAAAACCTTCCTGAACGCTGTTGTTCAGTTGCGCAATTAAATGATCGTAATAACCATTGGTATTTAATATTCCGATCGGTTTTTGATGAAGGTTTAATTGTCGCCACGTAAAGATTTCAAATAATTCTTCAAATGTTCCAATTCCACCAGGCAATGCAATAAATCCGGTGGCAAGATCGAACATTTTAAGTTTTCGTTCCGGCATATCTTTCGTTACATACAACTCTGTTAAACCTAAATGGGTAATTTCTTTCTCGTCTAAGAAATCAGGAATAACTCCATAGACTTTACCACCTTTTGTTAACACTTGGTTGGCAATTACCCCCATAAGACCAATTTGCGCACCTCCATATACTAGGTCGGCACCTAGATTTACCATTATATCACCAAGTTTTTTAGCTGCCTCAATATAAGTAGGATTGACTCCTGCACTGGAGCCACAGTACACTGCGATTCGATTCATGTGCCTAATTTAGCCAATCAATTAATCAAGTAACAACATCGGTTAATAAGTTTCCCTTCATGATGATATCTATGAGCGAGGCTCTTTTTATATTTGCGACATGCAGGAAATGGTGTTAATCGTTGATTTTGGTTCTCAGTACACACAACTGATTGCGAGACGAGTAAGAGAGTTAAATGTTTATTGTGAGATTCATCCTTATAATAACATGCCAGAGGTGGACGAAAATGTTAAAGGGGTAATATTGTCTGGAAGCCCTTTTTCAGTGAGAGATAATGATTCACCAAAGCCAGATTTGTCTGTGTTTAAAGGTCGAATTCCATTGCTGGGAGTATGTTTTGGCGCTCAGTATATGGCACAGGCATTTGGAGGAGAAGTACTCCCTTCTAATACGCGTGAATATGGACGAGCAAATTTACAGTTTGTAAATAATCAGTCTCCTTTAATGACAGGTGTATCCGCAAATTCACAAGTTTGGATGAGCCATGCAGATAGTATTACAAATGTTCCTGATTCGTATGAAGTAATCTGTAGTACGGCAGACGTTAAATATGCTGGCTATCATATTCAAGGTGAAGAGACTTTTGGAATTCAATTTCATCCAGAAGTATATCACTCTACTGACGGTGCTATTTTGTTAAAAAACTTTATTGTAGGTATCTGTGGTTGCGAACAATCATGGACACCCGATTCGTTTGTAGATTCAACGGTGGCTGAATTAAAGACGAAACTTGGAGATGACGCGGTAATATTAGGTTTGTCTGGAGGCGTTGATTCTACTGTTGCGGCAATGCTGCTGCATCGAGCTATTGGATCCAACCTTCATTGCATATTCGTTGATAACGGTTTACTTCGGAAAAATGAATTTGAAGAGGTTCTGGATTCCTATAAAGGAATGGGACTAAATGTAAAAGGTGTTAATGCAAAGGGTTTATTCTATGATGAATTAAAAGGAATTTCAGACCCAGAAGCAAAGAGAAAAGCAATTGGTAAAGTGTTTATCGATGTTTTTGACGCGGAGTCAAAAATGGTTAATGATGCTAAATGGCTTGGTCAGGGAACAATTTACCCAGATGTAATTGAGTCCATTTCAGTAAACGGAGGCGCAAGTCAAACCATTAAATCTCACCATAATGTTGGTGGATTGCCAGATTACATGAAACTTCAGGTAGTGGAGCCACTTAGATCTATATTTAAAGATGAAGTACGAAGAGTTGGCAAAAGCTTGGGAATTGATCCGAATATTTTAGGCCGCCATCCTTTCCCAGGACCTGGGTTAGGAATTAGAATACTTGGTGAAGTAACTTCTGAAAAAGTTAGGGTGCTACAAGAAGTTGATCATATTTGGGTTTCAGGACTTAAAGAAAGTGGACTTTATGATGAAGTTTGGCAGGCTGGTTCAATACTTTTACCGGTGCAAACTGTAGGTGTAATGGGAGACGAAAGAACCTATGAAAATGCGGTTGCATTAAGGGCTGTAACGTCAACAGATGGTATGACTGCAGACTGGTCACATTTACCATATGAATTTTTGGCACGAATTTCTAATGATATTATCAATAAAGTAAAGGGTATTAACAGAGTAACTTACGATATTAGCTCTAAACCACCTGCTACAATTGAATGGGAATAGATGGATACAATAGTTAAACATATAATCGTTTCTCTTTGTTTAGTGTTTTTCTTAGGAAGCGCTTGTGCGCAGCCTGGAAAAGTAAAGACTAAAACAATTGAAGGGAAGGAATATTACATGCATAAGGTAAAACGTGGAAACACTATTTACGGTTTGCACAGAATGTACGGAGTGCCAGTAGATGACATATTATCTACGAATCCTGCTGCAAAAGATGGGCTTGATATTGGACAAGTAATCAAAATCCCTAAAGATGGTGCGGCTGAGGCTATTGCAACGGATACTTCCGTTGATCATGTTATAGATAGCTCAAAATATTACGTTCATCTCGCAAAACAAAGCGAAACTTTATACTCGATCGCTAGACAGTATGGTATTAAAGGGAAAGATCTTGTTAGAATTAATGGAGATACACCTTTATCAATAGGTGATAAGGTCTTGATCCCGAAAGATGCAGTAGAAACAGGCCCTATTACCGATGTTGTGGAACCGATCATTAAAGATCCTGTAAATGAATTTGCCGAAAAAGGGGATTCTATAATAATGCATACTGTTACTGCAGGGGAGACGTTATACGCTCTTGGCAAAAGATATGGTTCAACACCAGAGGCAATTAAAAAAGCAAACCCAGGACTTTCAAGTGGATTAACAGTAGGTGGGTCAATAAGAATTCCAATTAAACGAGAATCAGTGACGGTTGTGGATCAAGCAATTGATAGTTCCGTAGTTCCAGGTCGAGTTGATGTTGTTAAGAAGAAGGATGTTTATGAGATAGGAGTTTTCTTACCGTTTAAGTTGGACAAATTCGATGCAGTGATATTGAAATGTCCAGGTATTGGAGACTGTGGTCCATATGTTCCATCAATAAGAGCCGCGGAGTTTTATCAAGGTGTTGAAATGGCCATCGATTCTATGAAAAAGGCTGGATTATCTGTAAATGTTCATGTGCATGATACAAAAGCAGATACGTCAACGATGCGTAAAATATTGCAAAAAGAAGGAATGACAAATTTGGATTTGATTTTTGGTCCATTGTCACCAGCAACGCAGCTTCAAACAGCCAAATTTGCTTTGAAGAATGAAATTCAAATGATCTCTCCGGTAAATTCAACGAATAAAATTTTATTCAAAAACCCTTATGTAACTAAGGCTGTAGCTTCTACTCCAACTCAAATGAAAGCAATGGCTCGTTATGTTGCAGATACTTTTGGAACAGCAAGTATAATCGTATTCGACAATAAGAAAGCGAACGACCAAGCCTATTTTGCAAAAGTGTTTGCGAAGGAATTTGAACTTGCTTCAGAAGGCGATTCTACTTATCGAGATTCGTTGATTGTAATGGAAAGAGGCTTTAAATTAAGAGGGATTTATCCATACTTAAATAAACAAGGCCTTAACATCTTAGTAGTGCCTTCCAGGAATTTAGGATACGTAAGTGCCTTTTTAACTGATCTTAATAAGATTAAAAATGATCACGGAATGAGGTTGGCTAAGTTTATCGTTTTTGGACTTGAGGATTGGCAGAAATATGAACAGATTGATTATAATTATATCAACACTTTTAATGTTCACATTGGTTCATCTGTACATCTGGACTTCAAAGACTCTGACGTCAAGGACTTCGTAACTAAATTCAGGTTAAAGAATAGTAATGATCCTGGAGAATATTCTTATATGGGTTTTGATGTGATGATGCACCACTTAGCAGGAATGTTAAATTTTGGAAGTGGATATGCTAGTCGAATGAATTACATTAAACTGGATCACCTGCATACGAGTTTCAATTATAATATTGTGGGAGAGGGTAGTGGTTTTGAAAATCAAAATGTATTCATCCTATCATATGAAAACTACAATCTGATTAAAAAAAGATAATGCTTTTCAGGGAAAAGGTTTTAAACCGGTTCAAACAATTACAAGATGAAATTTGCCAAGGACTTGAGAGTTTAGACGGTAAGTCTAAATTCCGAGAAGATGCCTGGTCTCGAGATGGAGGCGGAGGTGGAAGAACCCGAATTTTAGAAGATGGTAATCTGATTGAAAAAGGTGGTGTCAATTTTTCTGCGGTTCATGGTGTATTGCCTGAGGCTGTGCTCAAAACATTGGATGTATCCGGAAGTAACTTTTTCGCAACTGGTGTTTCTATTGTTCTTCATCCGCATAACCCTCACGTTCCAATAATACATATGAATTTGAGGTATTTTGAGCTTGATGACGGGACCTATTGGTTTGGTGGAGGTATAGACCTTACTCCTCATCTTATTGAGCGTCAGAAAGCAACGGACTTTCACCAAAAATTAAAGTTAACCTGCGATCAATTTAACCCTGAATTCTACCCCGAATTTAAAATGTGGGCAGATAATTACTTTTTCAACCAGCATCGGAACGAAACTAGAGGAGTAGGTGGCATCTTTTACGATAAACTAACTACTGATAAAACAGGATTATCTAAAGATGAATTGTTGGATTTCTCAATTAAATTAGGCCAAACCTTTGTCCCTGCATACACAGCTCAAACAGATAAGCGAGATATAGAATATTCTGAAGACGAGCGACAATGGCAGATGCTTAGACGCGGAAGATATGTTGAATTCAACTTAGTTTATGATCGTGGAACTAAGTTCGGTCTTCAGACATCCGGTAGAATAGAATCCATTCTGATGAGTTTACCAAAGAATGCATCTTGGTTATATAACTACGAACCGACTTCTAATGCTCAGCAATTCACGCTTGATAACCTTAAAAAAGGCATTGATTGGCTAAGTTAGTTCTATGCTTATTCCAAAATTAGGGCAAAAAAAAAGCCCTCCGTTGGAGCGCTCTTTATAATTAGTTTATCCGGTTAAAGTTCTTCAACCGTTATTCCTGGGTGCTTTGCAACGTCAAATTTGAATTTAGCATCACTTACATCGATATTCGGAGAAAATTTTGAAATCGTGTAATGAACGGTCATTCCGTCTTTTGTTTTTACTGACATGCTCGAAATTTTATTCGTTGACTTATTTACCTTAATGATTACGGTGTGGTATTTACTTCCTTTTGGATCTTTAGGGAATAGCTTGATTGCATGAGTTGTTGTACTTGAAGCCTTGTCGTAATAACTATATTTAAATCCGCTTTCCCAGATTCTAAGCAATTTACTTGGATTAATGCCGTCTTCTTCGTCCGCTTTAGTACGATAACAAACGTCTTCACCATTTTCCAAATTCCAAATGTGCTCTAAATTATTCCAAGATTTAGCATCTTTATCTTCATAAAAATATTTGTCTCCTTTTATCCAAGCTTTACCCTCAGATGAAATATTTGTTCCATCGCCCTTAATGCTGCTCTTAAATTCAATATAGATTGATTTATAAGCTTTCATTTCCTTGCTTAATCCATCAAGAATCTTCTTAGCTTTTGCCTCATTGTCCTGAGCTACTGCCGATGCCGATGCGAAAAGTAATGCTATTACTATTGTAAATAATTTCATGTGTTTAAATTTTAGTCTATTGGGATCTGTTTAAGTCGTTTCAGAAACCATGCCAAAGAAACGGAATCCTTTACTAATTAAGAGTTAATTAACAAAAATTGTAATTGAAAAAAGAGCATTAAACTGACCCGCCAGCTTCTTTGTCTTGACGCTCATGATCTAGCTTTCGATGCAACGTGTCGATATCAGGTACTAATACATCTCTTGCTTTACTTCCTCTGTGGGGACCAATAATTCCAGCTGCTTCTAATTGATCCACAATTCTACCAGCTCTGTTATAGCCTAACTTTAATTTACGCTGCAACAATGAAGCCGATCCTTGTTGCTGCGTTACAATTACCTCAGCTGCTTGTTCGAACATGGAATCTCGCTCGTCTAAATCAATATCTGAATTTCCAGTTCCTGTCTCTTCAACATATTCAGGTAAGTGATAGGCACTTGGATAACCTCGCTGAGATCCAATGAAGTCTGTAATGGCATCTACTTCCGGAGTGTCTACAAAACCACACTGAAGCCTGATGAGTTCGTTGCCTGGTGAATATAAAAGATCACCTTTTCCGATCAGTTGATCTGCACCTCCAGAATCAAGTATAGTTCTAGAATCAATTTTTGAAGTTACTCTAAAAGCAATTCTTGCAGGGAAATTTGCCTTAATAATACCGGTGATTACGTTAACGGACGGTCTTTGAGTTGCTACAATCAGGTGAATACCTATGGCTCTTGCCAATTGAGCCAATCTTGCGATTGGAGTTTCAACCTCTTTACCTGCTGTCATTATCAAATCAGCAAACTCGTCAATTACTAAAATGATGTAAGGCAAATATTTGTGACCTTTTTCAGGATTCAATTTCCGATCAATAAATTTCTTGTTGTACTCTTTGATGTTACGAACCATTGCTTCCTTTAACAGATCGTATCGCTGATCCATTTCTACACACAACGAGTTTAATGTTGTTACTACCTGACTAGTGTCGGTAATGATGGCATCACTATCATCCGGTAACTTGGCCAAAAAATGACGCTCGATTTTAGTGAATAGAGTCAGCTCAACTTTCTTTGGATCGACCAGTACAAATTTTACCTGCGAAGGATGTTTCTTATAAAGAATTGAAACTAATATCGCATTAAGACCTACCGACTTACCTTGTCCAGTAGCTCCTGCCATTAATAAGTGAGGCATTTTTGCTAAATCAGCAACCAATGTTTCGTTGGCAATAGTTTTACCAAGGGCAATAGGTAATTCCATGTCGTTATTCTGGAACTTTTCCGAGGCTATTAAAGAACGCATGGAAACAACATCTGGATCTGAGTTAGGAACTTCTATTCCAATGGTTCCTCTGCCGGGCATTGGAGCGATAATTCGAATGCCTAATGCAGCTAGACTTAGCGCAATGTCATCTTCCAAGTTTTTAATTTTTGAAATCCGAACTCCAGCCGCAGGAACTATTTCATACAGAGTTACTGTTGGGCCAATTGTTGCTTTTATCTTGGCAATCTTAATTTTGTAATTATCTAAAGTCTCAACAATTTTATTTTTGTTGTCCTCAAGTTCCTGTTTATTGACGGAGATATTCCCTCCACCATGATCTGCTAGTAAGTCTAGTCCAGGCAATTGATAACTAGATAGATCAAGTTTTGGATCGTATGGCCCAAATTCCTTTAATTTATCATCTAATTGATCCTCAGAAAGTACCTCTTCAACTTCTGCTACTTCAACTTCGAACTCATCAGTAGAAATTGTAGATTCTTCTTCACCTATAAACGTTCCAAGATCCTCAGGGCCTTCTTCAATTATTTCTTCAGGCTCTTCGGTGATTGGATTTTCAGTTTCTAATTCAATACCGGATTCTGTGTTTTCGGTTAAATCAATTTCAGGAGCTGAATTTTCCCTTATAATCTGCTCCGTACTTACTTTATTTCCAACTTCCATTGATTCTTCATCCAGGTGTTCATCCTTTTTAGAGAATACTCTTCCAAATGATGGAATCTTAGGGTTGAATAGAATTACGATGGATATTAAAGCCGTGAAAATGATAAAGAATACCATTCCAATACTACCAACAGCAGACTTAATCCACGTGCTAGTTTGTAGTCCAAACACTCCCCCCATGAAATCATTTTCTCCTTTAAATGAAAACCCAAGTGAAATTGATAGCCAGACAATTGACAGAATAGAAATAGAAAGAGTCTTGCCAATTGGCAAAATGGATTTTTTAAATAAAACTCGAATCCCCCATATGGCCAGGTTAAAAGGAATAAGAAAAGATGCTATGCCGAACAAACCATAAATCATTTTATGAGAAGTCATAGCGCCAAATTTCCCTAGCCAGTTCCCAATTTCCGGGTCATCGCCTGAAAATATAAATGCCCAAAACCCGAGGTCTTTTACATGATCTTGGTCCGGTTTCCAAGAAAACAAGTAAGAAGTAAAGGCTAGAAATAAATACAAACTAGTCAATAAAAGCAGCAGTCCAAATGTCTTGTGTAGCCTTTCATCCTTGAAAAAACTCGTAATTTTGGCAATGGTGGCGTTAGGCGCTTTTTTTTTCTTTAGCGGCTTTTCCGATTTTTTGGAAGACGGTTTGGATGCCTTAGTCTTTTGAGACTTAGCATCTGCTTTGTTATTTCTTATCGTGTTTTGCTTCGCCATTGGCATTAGTACTCAAGGAACAAATTTAATTGTTAGCTGCATGGAATCTATGGCGTGCGCTTGTTAGTATAAACACAAACGTGTTAACATTGTTACATCGAAATAACAACAATCTATAAAAAAAGAGGATGAAAATTTAGGTGGTTACTTATTTGAAATTTACAAAGACCTCTTCAAATTGAAAAACCATTTCTTCAACAGTAACCAAAGTGAAATCTTCTGGAATTTCAAATACTTTGTCATCAATGGGCTCGGAGATATATTCTGAAGCTGTCATTTTTAATCTCATTCCATACTGTTTAAGCTCATATTCAAGCAATACAGCTTCCAAACCTTGAAACTGATTACACCAGTTTGGGTTTTTGATTTTAATTTTATCGGTGTATTTAACTTCAAATTCAGGACCATCATCAAAGCTGTCAAATTCAGCAAAAGCACGATTACAAATAAATCCTGCTACATCTTCGGTACCGTTCACTTCAATTAAATCAGGCATGCCAAATTGCGCATGAACCAACGAATCGGCTGTGGTTTCACTCATTACCGTATAAATTTTCTTTGGTCCAAAATGAAATGATAGAGTAACTGTCTTATTTATACAGTCCGCAATTATCTTAGAATCGAACATTCCAGCGGCAGAAATCGTATTAGTATATACATTTTCTTTAAAATGCATCACCATCTCTCTGGGTAAAATACCATCCATTAACCCACCTTCTGTTCGACCAGGGTATGCAACAGTGAACTTAATTGTCCCTTCAGTTATTTCTACATGTTCTACTTCTTCAGGTACACAGCCTATGAAGAGGAACAATGAGAACAAAAAGGTAAACGACTTAAGTTTATTTATCATGGTACTTTTGTAGACCAAGTTCGATTCTGGTTAGTTGTAATTGTCTATTGTTTCGAAACACTACAAATATATAATTTTTTATTCCCTAGAGAATGGAATTTTTTTAGCCATAAAACCGCATTAATTTTTACTTTTGTTATCCGGTGAAAATTTGACAGACCTTATGAGTTCTAAGAAAATTATAATACTTGAGAATAATTCTGAAATTGGAGCTGGTACAAGGGGTGCTAGTTTGGGAATCGATGCACTCAAGATCGCAGCTTTAAAAAATAGAAAAGCCTATTTCACTAAATACAAAACAGAGGTTATTGAAACAACCAATGAATTGTTGCATGAATCAGATGATAGTGAATTAGCTATTCGTGCTTCTGGTGTGTTAGGAATAATTTCAAAAGTTCATGATGCAGTAAAATCAATTGCGGAACGAAATAAGTTTCCATTGATACTAGCTGGAGATCATTCTAGCGCTGCTGGAACAATAGCCGGATTAGCTTCAGCAAATCCTGAAAAAAAATTAGGAGTTATTTGGATTGATGCTCATGCAGATGTGCATTCTCCTTATACTACTCCATCTGGAAATATCCATGGAATGCCTCTTGCAATTGCTTTAGACGCTGATAATATTGAGCATCGAACAAATGTTGTAGATCATGAGACTGCAGGTATCTGGACTGCCATTAAAATGGTTGGAGGAGAAGGCCCAAAGTTTAGCGCTGAGAACTTAGTTTTAATCTCAGTTAGAGATACAGAAGATTCAGAAGATTATTTTATTTCTGAAAATAACATTAAACAATATCATGTTGAAGATGTTAGAAGAAGAGGTCCTAAGGAAGTATCAGATGAGGTATTAGAATATTTGAAAGATTGCGATATTATCTATTTATCGTTTGATGTTGATAGCATGGATTGCGATTTGGTGTCGTACGGCACCGGAACTCCAGTGCCTAACGGCTTAACTGAAAATGAAGCAGCTGGATTGGTCAATCATTTTTTAATTGACAAACGTGTTTGTAGTTTTGAAATGGTTGAGATTAACCCTTGTTTAGATAATAAACAAAATGCAATGGCCGAGGCAGCCATGAGAATTCTAGAAAATGCCACGAATATCATCGAAAAAAGAGGGTAATGATTAATGAACTGATTGCGAAAGCTGCAGTTTCTGGAATTGTACAGCTGTACGATCAGAATGTGGACGCGAGTACAATCCAAGTACAAGACACCAAGAAAGAATTTGATGGAGATCTAACCATCGTTGTATTTCCATTGCTAAGAATTTCCAAGAAAAAACCCGAAGATACTTGTGAAGACATAGGGCAATATCTTGTCGCTAACTGTGAAGAGGTAATTGACTTTAATGTTGTAAAAGGTTTTTTAAATCTTACAATCGCTGATCAATTTTGGATTTCTGAACTAGCTAATCACGTTGGTGATAAAGATTACGGTTACGCCAAGGAAAAGTCTAATAAAACTTTTATGGTTGAGTATTCTTCTCCGAATACTAATAAACCTTTGCATTTAGGTCACCTCAGAAATATATTCCTTGGATATTCGATTGCCGAAATATTAAAGGCAAATGGGCACGAAGTATTTAAGACTCAGATAATAAATGATCGAGGAATTCATATTTGTAAAAGCATGCTTGCTTGGCTCCGATTTGGCGAAGGAGAAACTCCAGAATCGTCAGGGGTTAAAGGAGACAAATTAGTAGGGAAATACTATGTAGCCTTTGATAAAGAATATAAAAAGGAGATTGCCGAATTAGTTGCTGCGGGCTTGGAAGAAGAAAAGGCAAAAAAGATTGCGCCAATTATTATTGAAGCTCAAGAAATGCTTCTAAAGTGGGAAGCGAAGGATCCTGAAATCTATGCATTGTGGGAAAAGATGAACGGGTGGGTGTATAGCGGATTCGATCGAACATATAATACCATGGGCGTTGATTTTGACGAGCTTTATTACGAATCTGAAACTTACATTTTAGGTAAAGCAGTTGTGGAAGAAGGACTTGCTGAAGGTAAATATTATCAGAAAGATGATGGTTCAATTTGGGTAGATTTATCCAAACATAAAATGGATGATAAACTTCTTTTACGTGCCGATGGAACATCGGTATACATGACGCAAGATATTGGAACAGCAATAGAAAGATTTAGAAAACATCCTACACTTTCCGGCTTAATTTACACGGTTGGTAATGAACAGGAACATCACTTTAAGGTCTTGTTTGCTATATTGGAAGAGCTTGGTTTCGACTGGGCTTCAGGTTGTTCGCACCTTTCCTATGGCATGGTGGAATTGCCTAGCGGGAAAATGAAATCACGAGAAGGAACCGTTGTCGATGCAGATGATTTAATGGCTGATGTAGTTGAAGATGCCAGAGTGATGGCAAATGATCGAGGTCATTTGGAAGGGTTTTCAGATTACCAAAAAGAAGAGCTTTATCGTACAATTGGACTCGGTGGGCTTAAATATTATTTACTTCGAGTTGACCCGAAAAAAGGAATGATGTTTAATCCAGAAGAATCAATTGATTTAAATGGAAACACTGGCCCTTTTGTTCAATATGCTTATGCGCGAATTCAGTCTTTATTAAATAAGGCAGATGAATTAACTGGGCTTGATACTTCATTGGCTTTAAAGCCAATTGAAAAATCTTTAATAATTGAGATATTAAAATTTTCGGAAGCAATTAAAGAATGTGAGAATCAACTAAGTCCAGCTGTTTTAATCAATTATACCTTCAATATGGTAAAACTGTTTAATTCGTTTTATCAGCAAGTGGCCATTCTTAAAGAAGAAAATGAAGCGGTTAAAAATATCAGATTGCAAATAAGTGATCTAACTGCAACCGTGATATTTAATTCTATGAAACTTATAGGCATTACTGTTCCGAATAAAATGTAAGTGAGATTATTCGCCATGCTCATCGCTTGAAAAAGTGAAACTTGGATATGGATCTGTTGAAGTAGCCAAAGAATCAACAGAAGCAATTGCTATATATTGAAGGGATCGAACGAGAATTTAAAAAGGAATTAGGTAAAGGTGTAGGCGGTTTTACCATTTATCTTTTATTCTTTTAATCCTATTCTGTTAAGATTAATGGAAAACCGTTATTTATGAAGACGAATTAATATTAAATTTGTTGATCTAAAAATTATCAATAGAATGTTCGAGAATTTATCAGACAAGTTTGACAGAGCCTTTAAAGTATTAAAAGGTCAAGGTCAGATTTCAGAAATAAATGTTGCAGAAACGTTAAAGGAAGTTCGAAGAGCTTTACTAGATGCAGATGTTAACTTCAAAACCGCTAAAGACTTTACGACTAGAATTAAAGAGAAAGCGCTCGGACAAGACGTATTGAATTCAATATCTCCTAGTCAACTTTTAATTAAGTTAACACATGAGGAGTTGACTGACTTAATGGGCGGTCAGACAGAAGGCATAAACGTTTCAGGTACTCCTGGAATTGTACTGATGTCCGGTCTTCAAGGATCTGGAAAGACTACCTTCTCTGGAAAACTAGCGAACATGCTCACCCAGAAGCAGGGTAAAAAAGTACTATTAGCTGCTTGTGATGTTTACCGACCAGCAGCCATTGATCAGCTTCAAGTAGTTGGAGAACAAATAGGAGTAGAGGTTTATTCTGATCGAGAAAACAAGAATCCTGTAGAAATTGCGCAAGCTGCAATTACACATGGTCGAAGTAATGGATTTGACGTAGTTATTATTGATACCGCTGGTCGTCTTGCTGTTGATGAGAAAATGATGGCGGAAATTGAGCAGGTTAAAAATGCTATCCGTCCAACTGAAACATTATTCGTTGTTGATTCGATGACCGGTCAAGATGCGGTAAATACTGCAAAGATTTTTGATCAGAGAATTAATTTTGATGGTGTTGTTTTAACGAAACTAGATGGTGATACAAGAGGTGGAGCTGCCTTATCCATTAAATCCATTGTAAATAAACCGATTAAGTTTATTGGTACCGGTGAAAAAATGGAAGCCATCGATATTTTTCACCCAGATCGGATGTCAGATCGGATTTTGGGAATGGGAGATGTTGTTTCCTTAGTGGAAAGAGCTCAAGAACAATTTGATGAAGAAGCTGCAAAGAAACTTCAAAGAAAGATTCAAAAGAACCAATTTAACTTTCATGATTTCTATGATCAATTACAACAGATCAAGAAAATGGGTAATGTTAAAGATTTGATGGGAATGATTCCTGGAATGGGTAAGGCGATGAAGGATGTGGAAATTGAAGATGACGCATTCAAAGGTATTGAGGCCATCATTCAGTCTATGACTCCCGCTGAAAAAGACAAACCTGAGATTCTGAATGGGTCTAGAAGAAAACGGATTGCAAAAGGAAGTGGAACTACGATTCAAGATGTGAATAAGCTCATCAAGCAATTTGAGGATACTCGAAAAATGATGAAGATGATGAGCAACAAAAAGAACATGATGAATATGATGCGCCAAATGAAAGGTGCAGGCGGAGGAAAAATGTAAGTTGACAAAAGACTAAAAGACCGTTGAAAGGAAAGTCTTTTGTCTTTGTATTTTATTTCTTTAGAGTAAAGCAGAAAAGACTTAAGATTTAATGAATTTGTCCTAAGTCTTTTTATCTTATGTCTTTACATCGAAGAAAATTAATATGGAGTTATTAGACGGAAAGGCCACATCGGCAGCTATCAAAGAAGAAATCGCACAGGAAGTAGCAGAATTTGTTGCTTCTGGGGGTAAAAAACCTCATTTAGCAGCAATACTTGTAGGAGAAAATGGAGCGAGCATAACCTATGTTAATGCTAAGGTAAAAGCCTGTGAAAAAGTAGGCTTCGAGTCCACGTTAGTGCAACTTCCATCCACAATTTCTGAAGATGATTTATTAGCAGAAATCGGAAAATTGAACAATAACGATGACATTGATGGATTCATAGTTCAACTACCGCTACCAGATCATATCAGTGAAGACAAAGTAACAATGGCTGTTGCTCCCGATAAAGATGTAGATGGATTCCATCCAGAGAACATTGGTAAAATGGCTTTGAATCTTCCCACTTTCCTTCCCGCAACTCCATATGGTATAATGCAGTTGTTGGAAAGAGCTAAGGTAGATACGAGTGGAAAACATTGTGTAGTTGTTGGTAGAAGCCATATAGTAGGCTCTCCTATGAGTATCTTAATGGGAAGAAATGCTTATCCGGGAAATTCAACAGTTACCTTGACACATTCAAGAACAACCAACTTAAAAGAGATTTGCCAAACTGCAGACATCTTAGTTGTTGCATTAGGCAAACCCGAATTCATTACATCAGACTATGTAAAAGAGGGAGCTGTTATTATTGATGTAGGAATTACAAGAGTGGTAGATGAATCGAAGAAATCTGGCTTTAGATTACTAGGAGATGTGAATTTTGATGATGTAGCTGAAAAATGTTCATTCATCACGCCAGTTCCAGGTGGGGTAGGACCGATGACGATTGCATCATTGTTGAAGAATACTATTCTTTCAGCCAAACTCAGAAGATAAAAAGTAAATTGATTTGTGTTTTTTGAAGTTTCTGTGTATCTAAGATTGTCGCGTAAATAGGATCAAAAAAAATGCCCATTCACAAAAGTGAACAGACATTTTAACCAAACCGAGTACCAAGTTTATTTTCCTTGCTTGGCTTTATTTCTTTCTTTGCTCTTGCTTAAACGCTTTTACTTCAGCTTTCATTTTTTCATGTTTAGCTACTCTTTTCGCTTGAATTTCATCAAATTGGATTCGCTGGGCATCCGTTAGTTGTAACCTAACTGCGCTTACTGACTCCATTTTATGCGTATCTATTTTCTCATGAATGGCCTTATGTTTTGCCTGAAGCTCTTTATGTTCTGACATCCTTTTACTTTGGATTGCCTTTATACTGGCTACTTGGGTCTCAGAAAGATCAAGCTTCTTGGTCATTCGCTCAAGTTTTAATTCTGCTTTTTGTTCTGGTGTTTTCTTTTGATTCACGTCTTGTCCAAATGTTACAATTGCCATTAAACTTAACATTGCAATAATTCCTAACTTTTTCATATCCTTCAGTTTTAATATTCAAATCTTTGACTGAGGTAAATCGAAATGGTTTAATTCGAGACGAAATAAATTGGGGTTAACTTTGTGCGCAACTAGAATTAAAAGAAAATGGTGCGTTGGCTTAGTATATTGGTTTTTCTTGGATTGGTTTTAACTTCCTGTGGAGATACGCGGGTAGTTAATGATGAGGTTTCAACCAATGATTTAGCGATTTCTTTTTACGCTGACTCCGTTTTAACTAAAGCAAAAGTAACGGCAATTGTTAAAGTTTTAGCGGTGGTGCATGATTCACTTCAATTAGTAGTTAATGGCGATACTTGCTTTAAATCAAATAGGTTTTTTATAGAAACAAGTATCCCAGGTATGAGGTGGGATCCAATTTCTTTATGTTTTTCTAAGAGCATGAATATTAAAGACGTTCAATATGTGTTTAACTCTTTAACATTGGCGAAACAATATGATCTAGCGCTTGATGTGTGCTTCCAACGGGACTCCATGAAAATTGGATATACAATATCAAGAAATGATATTCCGTTAAATTGTTGTTTTGAAAGTCGAAATTCGAATCAGGAGATATTTGTATTGTCAGATGATATATTGACATTAGAAAAGCCTGAAGTTGAAATAAGAAATCAGTTAGATTCTTTTTTCTTAAACGATTTGGAAGAAATTGATTCATTGTTTTTAGTGGAAAATTTTAATTGGCTGGACACCTTGTCAAAAAGAAGAGACACTTGCTTAGGGTTTGAATGTGCTAGCTTATTTCAGCAAGAAGAATATAATTGGAAAACGGATAGCTCAAATTTTGAGTTAATAGGCGAGCATTATCGCCCTACTGTTAATACATTGGTCGATTTGAAAATGAATGCGGGCGCAACTTATCAAGATTTTATATCAATGATTAGTGCGCATCATAAGTGGTTAGAAGAAAAACGTAATTCGTTATCCATCCTGTATTTCAATAAAGCTTTTTCCGAGTTAAGGTTAGATGCTAAGTCAGACAGGAAGAATCAAGAATATGTATTCGCTGTGCGTATGATGGCTCCCTACCGCTTAAGGTTTCTATTGGATTAGTTGTGTTTATATCTTAAAATTTTCTGCTGATAATTAAGTTCATCTGCTCATTCCATTATCTTTATGCCTTTGCCAAATTCAGATCAAATAAAGCAATTGGAACTGCCTATCATGGAACAGTTTCTTACCATTCAAGGTGAGGGGTTCCATTCGGGACGTGCCGCCTATTTTATTAGGACAGGTGGTTGCGATGTTGGCTGTGTATGGTGTGATGTTAAAGAAAGCTGGAATGCAGATGATCATCCAGTATTACAAGTAAATCAATTAGTTAATTCTGCGGTTGAAACGAATACAGATTTTGTTGTTATAACTGGCGGTGAACCTGCTATGTATTCATTAGATCATATAACGTCAGAACTTAATGCGAAAAGCATTGAAACTGCTATTGAAACTTCCGGAGTTTATGAGCTGACTGGAAATTGGCATTGGATTTGCTTTTCTCCTAAGAAATTTAAGAAACCTATTGACTCAATTTATCAGAAGGCAAACGAACTTAAAATCATTGTATTTAATGCGCATGATTTAATTTGGGCCGAACAACATGCTTCAAAAATAAATAAGGATTGTAAATTGTATCTTCAGCCTGAGTGGGGCAAGCAAGAAGAAGTAATGCCGTTGATTATTAATTACGTGAAGCAGAACCCAAAATGGAGAATTTCTTTACAGACGCACAAATATTTAAATATACCATGAGGATACATCTTTCAATACTATCGTTTTTCATTATCATTTCTTCATGTAGTGTTGCGCAACCTGGACAGTATAGCTCAGATAACAAGAAAGCCATCAAACTGTATGAAGAGGCGAATATATGCTTTAAGGATATCGACCCAGTAACTGGACAAAGAAGATCCTTAGCATGTGCGGAAGAAAATGCCTTAAAGTCGATTGAAAAAGATCCAAATTTTATCGATGCATTATTGCTTTTGTCAGAAGTGAAAATCATGCAAAACGATTTTAAGGCGGCAATTTCATACAAGGAAAATGTACTTCAGATAAATCCTTATTATTCTGTAAATGAATTATACTATATAAGTAGCTTGGCAATAGGGATAGGTGATTATGAGCGTTCGTTGCGATATAGTAATATGTTTTTGAAAAGTAAAAACACTAGTGATTTTTTTAGAGATGAAGCTAGGCGGAATGCAGAGAATTCGGCATTTGCACTTGAGGCATTAAAAAGACCAGTGAAATATGAACCCAAAAATATGGGTGAGAAAATTAACACGGAGCGGCCGGAGTACTTTCCTACTTTGACTGCAGATGACAAGACTTTATTGTTTACTAGAAATATAGAAGATGACCGAGTTGCAAGATATAAGGCTCAAGAAGATTTCTTTGTAACTACATGGGAAAACAGTGAATGGACACAGAGTGAAAGCATAGGTAACCCTATTAACACAAAATATAATGAAGGAGCTCCTACTTTTTCAGCTGACGGTAAATATGTAATTTTTGTTGGTTGTGAATCAGGGTATCAAGGGGAGTTTAATTATGGAGAAAATAGAGAAGGATACGGATCATGCGATTTATTTGCAAGTGAAAGGATCGGAGAGAAATGGTCGACCCCTTTTAACCTTGGAAAACCTGTTAACTCTGGGCACTGGGAGTCGCAACCATGCTTTTCGGCAGATGGTAAGTCTCTCTATTTTATTCGTGGGATTAATAGACAAAAGGCAAGAAGAAATCCAGGTGAACAAGATATTTATGTTACTGAGATTACTGAAAATGGCACATGGGCGGTACCGCGTAAAATTTCAGATAAATTGAACACGCCATATCAAGAAGAATCCGTTATGATCCATCCTGATGGACAAACAATTTACTTCTCCTCAAATGGTCATCCAGGGATGGGTGGTCTGGACATTTATATGAGTAGAAGAGATGCTAAAGGTGAATGGCAAACTCCCATTAATTTAGGATATCCAATCAACACTTTTAGTAATGAAAATAGCTTATTGGTTTCTGCTAAAGGTAATTTGGCATTTTTTGCATCAGATCGAGAGGGTGGGTTTGGTAGCCTTGATTTATACACTTTTGAACTACCAAATAAATATAGACCGATCAAAACTACTCATGTCAAAGGGAAAGTTTTTGACGCTGTAACCAAAGCGCATCTGCCAGCCCATTTCAAGTTAATAGATTTGGAAACAGGTGAAGTGGTAAAAGAGGCATTTGCCAACTCTGGAAATGGTGAATTTTTAGTAGCCCTTCCTATTAATAAGG
>JBLIOB010000043.1:0-20147 GCA_047639575.1 Parvicellaceae bacterium | reverse complement strand
AATTCTTTAATTTAGACACTTCGATAGTTAAGCCAATTAAATCTGCAAGTTTAAATCAAGCAGCTAAACGTCCACCACGGACAGGGTTTGTTATCGATAAAGCTATAAAGGAATTAGGATACAAACCAAAATCATTTGAAGAAGGCCTTGAGGTTTTAAATCAACAAATTCAAATCAAACAAGAATCATGAGGAAGTTATTTTTATTAATGTTAAGCATTTTAGCCCCAATCTTTTCTTTTGCTCAAGAGCTAATAGAAGAAAAAGGAGTTGATCAGCTGATCGATGAGGGATTTGGAAATGCGACAGGTGGATTTGTTTCATTTATATTTTGGGAGATTCCAGTTTTTGGAGGGATACCATGGGTATTAGTACCGCTTGCAGGAGCAGCGATTTACTTTACCTTTTATTTCAGGCTTATAAACTTAACCGGGTTCTTCACTGCTATCGGAGTTGTAAGAGGTAAGTACGATGATTTAGAAGACCATGGAGATCATCCAACTGCATCAACTGATGCTGTTCACACTGTGGACGGAGACATAATTGACACTATTCGTGTAGAAAGAAGTGAAGTTGAAGGTGAAGGTGAAGTAACTCACTTTCAAGCGTTAACTGCGGCATTGTCTGCAACAGTGGGTCTGGGGAATATTGCAGGTGTGGCTGTGGCTATTTCAATTGGTGGCCCAGGCGCAACATTTTGGATGATAATTGCTGGATTCTTAGGTATGGCTACGAAGTTTGTAGAATGTACGCTAGGAGTAAAATACAGGGAAGTTGATTCAAAAGGTGTGATCTATGGCGGGCCAATGTTCTATCTTAAGAAAGGGCTAGCCGAAAAAAGAATGAAAGGGTTAGGAAAAGTCTTAGCCATTGTTTTTGCCATTATGTGTATTGGCGGTTCTTTTGGAGGAGGAAACATGTTTCAATCAAATCAGGCTTTTGTGCAGTTAGAGTCGTTCAATAAAACGAACATAGCAGATATTACGACATTAAAAGAAACTGAAGTAGTTGGTCAGCAAGTAGTAATAGGCGTTGATTCGCTTCAGATGAATTTTAAAATCGACTCTTACACAGAAGATAAGGTTATGCTTTCAGCTGTTACAGGAGATTCGATTTTAGAGTTAACTAAATCAGAACTTATATATGGTTCGGATATAACAGAATTGGTAGGAGTAGATTACGAAATCGCTGAAGGGACTCAAGTATTGATTGCCGGATATAGGAATCCTTTTACAGTGGAGTCATCGGACGAAAATAAGGTAGATTTATTATCAAGTGGAGAGCAACCTCTTCAGTTGAAAGCAGGTGAGTTTGCTAAAAAAGCAACCATTTCTCCTTTGTCAGGCAGAGGTGCTTGGTTTGGACTTTTAATGGCTGTGCTCGTTGGAATTGTTATTATAGGTGGGATTAAGAAAATCGCTAAAGTAACTGATAAGATAGTTCCGTTTATGGTAGTGATCTACGTTGGTGCTGCACTTATAATTCTGGGCATGAATTTTTCATTAATTCCAGAAGCGTTCGGACAAATATTTGGAGGAGCATTCACTCCTATCGGAATTACTGGTGGTATTGTTGGCGTATTGATTCAAGGGTTTAGAAGAGCAGCATTTTCAAATGAAGCTGGTGTCGGGTCTGCATCAATAGCGCATGCTGCCGTTAAAACAAAGAATCCAGCAAGTGAAGGCTTAGTTGCTTTACTAGAGCCATTTATTGACACTGTTCTCGTTTGTACGATGACTGCCTTGGTTTTGGTTATTTCTAATTTAGACGGAGGTTTATTTGAGTATGGAACGAAAGTAGCCGGTGGTGTAGAGATAACGTCAGCGGCATTTCAACAGTCAATTTCATGGTTTCCATTGGTGTTAACAGCAGCCGTGGTGCTCTTTGCCTTCTCAACCATGATATCATGGTCATATTACGGTTATCAGGCTTGGACCTTCTTATTCGGAAGGAAAAAATGGCTGGAATACCTTTATAAATTTATCTTTTGCTTATTCGTTATTGTTGGAGCAGCGGCTAGTTTGGGGTCTGTAATTGATTTTTCTGATGCGATGATCTTTGCGATGTTAGTTCCGAATATTATTGGGTTAGTGATTTTAGCTCCAGTAGTTTCTAAGGAATTAAAGTCTTACAAAGCGAAAATTAAAGCACTTAAAGCATCTAAATAGAGCACATTCTTATTTATATTTAAAGGCACTCTTTCATAAGAGTGCCTTTTTTATGCTTAATAAAATCAAGAAATATTTCACTTACTCTTCATCCGAAAGGAATGGGCTTTTAGTTATTCTATTTTTAATTGTTATCGTGGTTGTCATGATTTTCATTCAAGACTACACCACCAGCGATTCAAGTAAATTAACTTCCATGAATTTAGATTCAATGCTAGTATCTCTCGATTCAGAAAAACAACAATTTGAAAAAACGAATCAAGTAGAATTAAAATCATTTGATCCTAACAAACTATCTGTTGGTGGTTGGCAAAAACTAGGGTTTACTGAAAAGCAGGAATCTTCCATATTGTCCTATGTGTCAAAAGCAGGAAAATTCAAGAAACCAGAAGATTTATTGAAATTGTACGTAATCGATTCGGTTAAGTACGAAGAGCTAAAGCCGTTTATTAAAATTTCTGCGGTAGATTATGGAAATAGTTCAAAGCGAAAGTCAATTAGCATCAATTCTTGTAGCGCTGCCCAATTGGTGTCGTTACCCGGAATCGGTAAGTTTCGAGCGGAGAAGATTATAAATTTCAGGGAAAAGTTGGGTGGATTCGCTTCTATGAATCAAATTGCGGACACGTATGGAATAGGGTGGGACGTATTCATTCAGTTTAAAGATCAGATTTTTATTGAAGACTCGTCTTGGATTATGTTTCATGTCAATACCGTTTCTACTGCTGATTTGGCGAAGCATGCGTATATTTCAGAAGAGACGGCAGAGAAGATTGTTTTTTATCGAGAAACTGTCGGGATGTTTCAAACTAACAATGACTTAGTGCATATGGATTTGATATCAGAGAATTTATACGTAAAATTGCAACCCTATTTAAGAATTATCCAATGACAATCGAACAAAGATTAGATCAGACTTTAAGAACTATTCCTGATTTCCCGAAACCAGGTATTATGTTCAAGGATATTACCCCAGTTCTCGAAGATCCAATCCTATGTCAAGATTTGGTCGATGATTTTATCTCCAAATTGAGTAGTATTAAAGTAGATGCAGTTGTTGGAGTAGAGAGCCGTGGTTTCCTTTTTGGATTGCCTTTAGCAATGGCTTTAAAAGTTCCTTTCATTACTGTTCGTAAAAAAGGTAAGCTTCCTTATAAAACAGTTAGTTATTCTTACGATTTAGAATATGGAAGTGCAGAAATAGAAATGCATAAAGATTCCATTCAACCAGGTTGGAACGTACTTGTACATGATGATCTATTAGCAACAGGAGGTACAGCTGCAGCAGCTGCAGAATTAGTAAAAATGGAAGGTGGTCTAGTTGCTGGATTTAGCTTTCTAATAGGATTGTCGTTTTTGAATGGTGCCAAGAAATTGAGTTCATACTCAGAAAACATAGTGTCAACTATCGAATATTAAAATAGAATAAAATGGATTTTAGTTATACAGAGAATCAAAATATGATAGCGCAAATGGTAAGAGATTTTGCGGAAAAGGAAATTCGTCCGGATATGATGAAGTGGGATGAGTCCCAAGAGTTTCCTGTTCATTTGTTTAAGAAACTTGGAGAACTTGGTTTGATGGGAGTACTGGTGCCAACCGAATACGGTGGTTCAGGATTTGGCTATAATGAATACATTACGGTAATAGACGAAATTTCACAGGTTTGTGGTTCAATTGGTCTTTCTGTAGCAGCTCATAACTCGTTGTGTACAGGACACATGATGTATTTTGGGTCTGAAGAACAAAAGAAAAAGTATTTGCCAAAATTAGCTACGGCTGAATTTATTGGTGCCTGGGGCCTTACTGAGACTGGTACAGGTTCAGATGCAGGAGGGATGCATACAACTGCTGTTAAGGATGGCGACCACTATATAGTGAACGGAAGTAAGAATTTTATTACTCATGCAATTTCAGCAGACGTTTTTGTGGTTATTGTGAGAACAGGAGAAAAAGGAGATTCGCACGGAATGAGTGCTTTTATTTTTGAAAAAGGAATGGAAGGATTTTCTTCTGGAAAGAAAGAAGATAAACTTGGAATGAGAGCCTCTGAGACTGGCGGCCTATTTTTCGATAATTGCAGAATTCATAAAGGTCAAATGCTAGGTAATGAAGGCGAAGGCTTTATTCAAGCAATGAAAGTATTAGACGGAGGAAGAATATCCATCGGTGCACTTGGACTTGGTATAGCAAGAGGGGCGTTTAAAGTGGCCGTTAAGTATTCTAAGGAAAGAGAGCAGTTTGGGAAACCGATTTCTCAGTTTCAAGGGATCTCTTTTAAATTAGCTGATATGGCTACGGAGATACAAGCTTCAGAATTACTGTTGTATCAAGCTGCAGATTTGAAAAATCGTGGAGAAAATTGCACGAAAATTTCAGCAATGGCGAAATACATGACATCCGAGGTTGCTGTGAGATGTGGGAATGAGGCGGTTCAAATATTTGGAGGTTACGGATATACAAAAGAATTTCCAGCAGAAAAATTCTATAGAGATGCTAAGTTGTGTACGATTGGTGAAGGAACCAGCGAAATTCAAAAGCTAGTTATTTCAAGAGAGATTTTGAAAGAGCGTTAGATAAAGTAAGCTAAATTCTGTGTTTGAAAAGAACAGTTTAATAAAAATTAAAAATCCTTTTGTGAATTCGCAAAAAGACATACATTTGCACTCGCCTTTAAAAAGCCTCGGCTTATAAAGGATAAAAGAAATTAAGATTTAATACAAAGACTATGTTAATCATTCCAGTAAAAGAAGGAGATTCAATTGAAAGAGCTCTTAAGAAGTATAAGAAGAAATTCGAGAAAACGGGAGTTATCAAAGAATTAAGAGCAAGACAATATTTTGAGAAGCCTTCTGTATCTAGAAGAGAAGAGGTTCTTAAAGCTGCATATATTGAGAAAATGCACGCTGACGAAGCTTAAGAAACATTTGTTTTTAAAATACGTAAAAAGGGTAGTGGGAGCTACCCTTTTTTTTGTGCACAGAATTTAGGTCCGCATAATTGTCATTAATAAACCGGAGTGAAGAAATTCTTAGATTATATCCAATTCGAAAAAAGGTACTCCGTGCATACCGTTAAATCGTATACAGTTGATTTAAACCAATTCTCAGTTTATTTACAATTAAGCTTTGAAGTTGATAAGTTAGAATTGGCCGGCTTTCAGATGGTTCGTTCTTGGATCGTGCAATTGATGGAGAGTGGAAATTCATCAAGAACCGTAAATAGAAAGTTGTCTGCTCTTAAATCGTTTTATAAGTTCTCAATGAGGCAAGGAGCGATCGAGACAAACCCTATGTTGAAGATAGTGGCTCCTAAAATGTCTAAAAGATTACCTGAGTTTGTAGAGCAAAGTAAAATGAACTTATTGTTTCAGCCGGATGCTTTCGGGAACAGTTTTCAAGATGTTCGTGATAGACTTATTATAGAGATGTTATACGGGACTGGAATTAGGCTTTCTGAATTGGTTGGCTTAAAAACAGCCAACTGGACAAATGATGCTATAAAAGTTTTAGGTAAACGGAACAAAGAGAGGATTATTCCTGTTAGTAATTCATTAGCACAACTAATTAAAGATTATTTGATTTTGAAGGCTGAACTGCCGAATGTAGATTCAACCTATTTAATAGTGGGGAATAAGGGCAATAAACTGTATGAAAAGTTTGTTTACAGAAAAGTAAATCGCTATCTTGGAAACGTAACGACTGCGCAAAAAAAGAGTCCACATGTCCTTAGGCATACGTTTGCAACTCACATGTTGAATAACGGTGCTGACCTAAATGCGATTAAGGAATTACTAGGCCATGCGAATTTATCAGCTACGCAGGTTTACACACACAACACAATCGAAAAGCTGAAAAACGTTCATTCATTGGCTCATCCAAGAGCCGATAAAAAATAGGAGGAAATACATCATGAGTTTAACCGTTCAATCCATTCATTTTGATGCAGATCAAAAGTTAGTAAACTTTGTAGAAGGCAGAGTTGGGAAGCTAAGTCAATTTTACGATCAAATTATTGATTCAGAAGTGTTCTTAAGAGTTGATAAAGGAGAATCAAGCGACAATAAAATCGCTGAAATAAAATTGGCACTGCCTGGAAAAGAGTTATTTGCGAAAAAACAGGGTAACACTTTTGAAGAGGCTACCGATATGGCTGTCGAAGCTTTGAGAAGACAAATCAAAAAACATAAAGGAAAAATTTCAGTTTAGTCCTTTTTTGCTGGTCAAATCAAAGACCAACGATTTATTAAAAAAATCATCTCTGTCGTTTGCACAAGACGATATTGTTTATACATTTGCAGACCTTTTCACGGAAAGGTCTGTTTTTGTTTACACAAATTGGTATTCTAAAAACTGTTTTTGACATCATTTTTGCCTCTATAGCTCAGTTGGCTAGAGCAGCTGATTTGTAATCAGCAGGTCGTGGGTTCGAGTCCCTCTAGAGGCTCCATTCTTTTCGCTGAAAAGATTGGGGAGATACCAAAGCGGCCAACTGGGGCAGACTGTAACTCTGCTGACTATGTCTTCGTAGGTTCGAATCCTGCTCTCCCCACAATTTTCTTTGACTTCTGTGAAGTCTTCAGATAAATTACATATCTTTGCAAGCGTTTTGAAAAAATAAGCGGGAGTAGCTCAGTTGGTAGAGCGTCAGCCTTCCAAGCTGAATGTCGCCAGTTCGAACCTGGTCTCCCGCTCATTAAAAACAAATAGAAGAAGCAGCTGTTTCCTCTATTTTGTTTTGCTATAGGGGCGGTAAAAAGCCGATGTAGCTCAGGGGTAGAGCGCTTCCTTGGTAAGGAAGAGGTCACGAGTTCAATTCTCGTCATTGGCTCCAGAGAAAGAATTAAAAGGGTTGTTGCTCCTTTAAAAGAAACAGAGAGCTGTAATGGCTCTTTTGATGATTGATTAATTAAAGTATAAATAAATAAACACTAAGGATATGGCTAAGGCGAATTTCGAAAGAACCAAACCGCATGTGAACGTTGGTACTATTGGTCACGTTGACCACGGTAAAACTACTCTTACTGCGGCAATTTCAAAAGTACTATCTGATGCAGGTCTGGCTGAAAAGACAGATTTCGATCAAATCGATAATGCTCCTGAAGAAAAAGAAAGAGGTATTACTATTAACACTGCTCACATCGAGTATGAAACAGAAGCTAGACATTATGCTCACGTTGACTGTCCTGGTCACGCTGATTATGTAAAGAACATGGTTACTGGTGCTGCTCAAATGGACGGTGCAATTCTTGTTTGTGCTGCGACTGATGGTCCTATGCCACAAACTAGAGAACACATCCTATTGTCAAAACAAGTTAACGTACCAAGATTGGTTGTTTTCATGAATAAAGTTGACATGGTGGATGATGAAGAGCTTTTAGAGCTTGTTGAAATGGAATTAGCAGAATTACTTGAGTCGTATGACTATAATGATACTCCAATACTTCAAGGTTCTGCACTTGGTGCATTGAACGGTGAACAAAAATGGGTTGATTCTGTAATGGAATTAATGAATACTGTTGACACATGGATCGAAACTCCAGAAAGAGATACTGAAAAGCCTTTCTTGATGTCTGTTGAAGACGTATTCTCTATTACTGGTAGAGGTACTGTTGCAACTGGTGCAATTGAAACTGGAATCATCAGAACTGGAGACGGTGTTGAAATCATTGGTCTTCAAGAAGAAAAAATGACGTCTACTGTTACAGGTGTTGAAATGTTTAGAAAAATTCTTGATGAAGGTAGAGCTGGTGAAAACTGTGGTCTTCTTCTAAGAGGTATTGAAAAAGAACAAATTAAAAGAGGAATGGTAATCGCGGCTCCTGGCTCAATTACTCCTCATCAAAAGTTTAAGGCTGAGGTTTATATCTTGAAGAAAGAAGAAGGTGGAAGACACACTCCTTTCCATAATAACTATAGACCACAATTTTACTTGAGAACATTAGATGTAACTGGAACTATTCAGTTGGGTGATGGAAGAGAAATGGTAATGCCTGGTGACAATGTTACTATTACTGTTGAATTGATCACTCCAGTAGCAATGGGAATGGGACTTAGATTCGCTATCAGAGAAGGTGGTAGAACTGTAGGTGCTGGTCAAGTTACTGAGATCATCGAGTAAGAAATATAATGAATTGATAAGAAAAGGTGTGGACCCATTTGGGGACGCACCTTTCTTGTCGTTTTAATAAACACGCTCCTAACGGGGAGGGTGGCTGGAACCAATGTTAACAGTGATCGTTTGTTTTTCGCTGTACAGATAAAATAAGGTGAGTTAATTGCCTAATAAACGGGCGTAGCTCAGCTGGTAGAGCAGCGGTCTCCAACACCGAAGGTCGAGAGTTCGAATCTTTCCGCCCGTGCAACCAAGATTTAAACCTTAATGTTTAGATCTAGAAAATAGAATTGAAGTGGCAAAAATTGTGACATACATAGAAGAAACCGTTGACGAGTTAGTTAACAAGGTGTCTTGGCCTACATGGCAAGAGCTTCAGACTAGTGCTATTATCGTGTTGGTCGCATCCGTTATTATTGCACTATTAGTATGGGCAATGGATATGGTTTTTGGAATTAGAGATGGTGAAGACATCATCTGGAAAGGTGTACTTGGTTTCTATTACGATTTTGTTAATCCACGCTAACCTATAAAGAGATGGCAGAAATTGATTTAAAATGGTACGTGGTCCGAGCTATTAGTGGTAAGGAAAACAAGGTTAAGGATTACATTGAATTGGAAATCGGAAGACTTGGTCTATCTGACTATGTCAAACAAGTTTTAATTCCCACCGAAAAAGTTTACCAAATTAGAAATGGTAAAAAAGTATCTAAGGAAAGAAGTTTCTTTCCAGGATATGTACTTGTTGAAGCTTGCCTAGTTGGTGAGGTGCCTCACGTTATTAAAGGAATAACCAATGTTATTGGATTTCTTGGTGCGGAAAAGAGAGGTGATCCGATGCCACTGCGAATTTCAGAAGTAAATAGAATTTTAGGTAAAGTTGATGAGCTTGCAGAAAGTGACGAAGAGTTAACTATACCGTTTGTTATTGGTGAAACCGTTAAAGTAATTGACGGTCCATTCAACAATTTCAATGGACTTATTGAGGAAATCAATGAGGACAAAAAGAAGCTTAAGGTTATGGTTAAGATTTTCGGAAGAAAAACACCTCTTGAGCTGAATTATATGCAAGTAGAAAAAGAAGGCTAATAAATAGGTACCGAGGACTCGATGTTTTTAAATGCTTCCCATTTAAACCCAACGTACCACAATTATAAATAAAATGGCAAAAGAAGTAACTGGAATAATTAAGTTACAGATTAGAGGTGGAGCCGCAAATCCGTCACCTCCTGTAGGACCTGCATTAGGTGCTAAAGGGGTGAATATTATGGAGTTCTGTAAGCAGTTTAACGCTAGAACTCAGGATAAACCCGGCAAAGTTCTCCCATGTGTCATTACCGTTTTCGCGGATAAATCTTTCGAGTTTGTAATTAAAACTCCTCCTGCAGCTGTACAGCTGTTAGAAGCAGCAAAGCTTAAAAGTGGAAGTGCCGAATCTAACCGTATCAAAGTGGGTACAGTTAATTGGGATCAGGTAAGACTCATAGCCGAAGACAAAATGCAAGATTTGAATTGCTTTACTATTGAGTCAGCCATGAAAATGGTTGCAGGTACAGCACGTTCGGCTGGTATTAACGTTAAAGGTGGGAATGCTCCCTCATAATATCCAAATTGAATAAACATGGCACTGAGTAAGAAAAGAAAAGACGTGTTGTCTAAGTTTGATAATGAAAAAGTTTACAGTTTAGCTGAAGCTTCTTCAATCATAAAGGAAGTATCTACAATGAATTTTGATGCATCAATCGATCTAGCCGTAAGACTAGGAGTTGACCCAAGAAAAGCTAACCAAATGGTTAGAGGGACAGTTTCTCTTCCACACGGAACAGGGAAAGATGTACAAGTATTAGTATTGTGTACTCCTGATAAAGAAGAAGAAGCAAAAGCGGCAGGAGCTGATCATGTTGGTTTAGACGAATACATCAATAAAATCAAGCAAGGCTGGACTGATGTCGATGTGATTATCACAATGCCTTCAGTGATGGGTAAAGTTGGTGCGCTAGGTAGAATTTTAGGACCAAGGGGTTTAATGCCTAATCCTAAAACGGGTACTGTTACTATGGATGTCGCGAAAGCGGTAACCGATGTGAAAGCAGGGAAAATTGATTTCAAAGTAGACAAGTATGGAATTGTTCATGCAGCTGTTGGAAAAGCATCGTTTGATGCACAAAAAATCCAAGAGAATGCAGATGAATTACTTCAAACACTTGTTAAAATGAAACCATCTTCCTCAAAAGGTACTTATGTGAAAAGCATATACTTATCTAGTACAATGAGCCCTAGTGTTCAAGTGGATACTAAAACTGTAACTGTATAAATAGCTTAGTATGACTAAAGAAGAAAAAAACGAAGCGATTGAGCAGTTAAGTGGAGAATTAGCAACTGCTAATATCTTCTATATTGCTGATACGTCTAAAATGGATGCAGATTCTACTTCAAAATTAAGAAGAGTTTGTTTCAAAAATGATGTTTCGCTGAAAATCGTTAAAAACTCGTTGCTTCAAAAAGCAATGGAGAAAGTTGAAGACAAAGACTTTAGTCAGTTATATGACGTGTTAGCTGGACCATCGGCTATTATGTATTCTGAAACAGGAAATGCTCCTGCTAAACTTATTAGAGAGTTTAGAAAGAAACATGATAAACCAGTCCTTAAGGCTGCATATATTGCAGAATCAATTTATATCGGAGACGAGAACTTAGGAGCTCTTTGTGACATTAAGTCGAAAGAAGAACTAATAGGAGAAGTTATTTCACTTCTTCAGTCGCCTGCGAAAAATGTTATTTCTGCATTGCAATCTGGAAAACATACAATAGCTGGCTTAGTGAAGACTTTAGCTGAGAAAGAAAATTAATAAATTAAACACAACACACAAATACAAAACAAAATGGCAGACGTGAAAAACTTAGCAGAAGAGCTAGTAAACCTAACTGTTAAAGAAGTTAATGAGCTTGCTAACATCCTTAAAGAAGAGCACGGAATCGAGCCTGCAGCTGCAGCTGTTGCTGTTGCCGCTCCTGGAGATGGTGGCGGAGACGCTGGTGGAGAAGAGCAAACAGAATTCGATGTAGTTCTTAATGCTGCTGGTGGTGCAAAGCTACAAGTAGTTAAGGCTGTGAAAGAATTAACTGGTCTTGGTCTTAAGGAAGCAAAGGAAATGGTAGACAATGCTCCTAGTACACTTAAAGAAGGTGTATCTAAAGACGAAGCAGAAGGAATCAAAAAGGCGCTTGAAGAAGCTGGTGCTGAAGTAGAGGTGAAGTAATACTTCTTCCTTTTTAATTTGGTATAGACTCTCAGTTCTCTAAAAAGGGGAACTGAGATGCCTATGCCCTTTTGTCGTTATAGACGATTATTTTTTTTTTACCGAACTTCTTATAAAAACGAAATTACATTGGCAACAACAGATAATACATCAGGGAGAATCAATTTCGCGTCAAGCAAACATCCGTTTCCTTACCCAGATTTTCTCGAAGTTCAATTAAAATCTTTCCAAGAGTTTTTCCAATTAGAAACTACTCCTGAGAATAGAGAAAAAGAAGGACTGTACCGAGTATTCAATGAAAATTTTCCAATTACAGATACAAGAAACCAATTCGTTCTTGAATTTTTGGATTACTTCGTTGACCCACCGAGATACACTATTGAAGAGTGTATTGACAGGGGATTAACTTATTCAGTTCCACTTAAAGCAAAACTAAAACTTTATTGTACGGATCCCGAGCATGAGGATTTCGAAACTATTGTGCAAGATGTATATCTTGGTACAATACCGTACTTAACTCCTAAAGGATCTTTCTGTGTGAATGGTGCGGAACGTGTTATCGTTTCACAACTACATAGATCTCCTGGTGTGTTCTTCGGACAAAGTAGACACGCTAACGGAACTAAACTCTACTCTGCTAGAGTAATTCCTTTTAAAGGATCTTGGATTGAGTTTGCAACTGACATTAATAGTGTTATGTATGCTTATATCGATCGTAAGAAAAAATTACCTGTAACAACATTGTTCAGAGCTATCGGTTGGGAAACTGATAAGGACATTCTTGAAATATTTGACCTTGCCGATGAGGTTAAAGTTTCAAAATCGGGACTCAAAAGTGCAATCGGACGAAAACTTGCAGCAAGAGTCTTGAAGACTTGGGTGGAAGATTTCGTAGATGAAGATACTGGTGAAGTTGTTTCTATCGAAAGAACAGAAGTAATAATCGATCGTGAAACGATTCTTGAACAAGAACATATCGATGAGATTGTAGAGTCAGGTGTTAAAACAATAATCCTTCATAAGGAACATGCAAATTCGGCAGATTTTGCAATTATTTATAACACACTACAAAAAGATACTTCGAATTCTGAAAAAGAAGCCGTTGAACATATTTACCGTCAGCTTAGAAATGCAGAACCGCCAGATTTGGAAACTGCTAGAGGTGTTATTGACAAACTGTTCTTCTCAGAACAGCGTTATGACCTTGGTGAAGTTGGTAGATACCGATTGAACAAGAAATTAGGAAACGATGCAAGCGTTTCTTCAAGAGTATTGACTAGAGACGATATTATTTCAATCATCAAGTACTTGATTGAATTAGTAAACTCTAAAGCTGATATTGATGATATTGATCACCTTTCTAACAGAAGAGTTAGAACGGTAGGTGAACAACTTCATAGCCAGTTCTCTGTTGGTTTAGCTAGAATGTCTAGAACAATTAGAGAAAGAATGAATGTTAGAGATAACGAGGTATTTACTCCAATTGATTTGATTAATGCGAAGACCTTGTCTTCAGTAATCAACTCTTTCTTCGGAACGAATCAGTTGTCTCAGTTCATGGATCAAACGAATCCGCTTTCTGAAGTTACTCACAAGAGAAGACTTTCTGCATTAGGACCTGGTGGACTTTCTAGAGAAAGAGCCGGTTTTGAAGTAAGAGATGTACATTACACTCACTACGGAAGACTTTGTACTATTGAAACACCTGAGGGACCAAACATTGGTTTGATTTCTTCTTTATGTGTATTTGCAAAGATCAATAGACTTGGATTTATTGAAACTCCATATCGTGCTGTAAGTAAAGGTAAAGTCAATATTAAGGACGCACCTATTTACTTTAGTGCAGAAGAGGAAGATGAGCAAACAATCGCACAAGCAAATGCTTCTGTAGATGAAAAAGGAAATTTCTTAACCGGAAAAGTGAAAGCTAGACTAGAAGGTGATTTTCCAGTAGTTGATCCAGAGGCTATCACATTGATGGATGTTGGGACAAATCAAATTGCATCTATTGCTGCATCTTGTATTCCTTTCTTAGAACATGATGATGCAAACAGAGCCCTAATGGGATCTAACATGCAACGTCAAGCGGTTCCTTTATTAAAACCAGCAGCTCCTATTGTAGGAACAGGAATTGAGCATTTAATTGCAAGAGATTCAAGGGTATTAATAAATGCTGAAGGTGAAGGTGTAGTGGAAGCTGTAGATTCTAATGAGATTACAATTAGATATAAAAGATCTAAAGAAGATCAGATGGTTTCTTTCATTGGAGATTCTAAATCTTATAAACTTACTAAATTCCAAAAAACAAATCAAGGGACTTGTATGAACCTTAAGCCAATTGTTTCTAAAGGCGATAAGGTAACTAAAGGTCAGGTACTTTGTGAAGGTTATGCAACTGATGGTGGTGATCTAGCATTAGGTCAAAACTTGATGGTGGCATTCATGCCTTGGAAAGGGTATAACTTTGAGGATGCAATTGTGATTTCTGAAAGAGTAGTGAAAGATGATATTTTCACATCTGTTCATATTGATGAATATACACTTGAGGTTAGAGACACTAAGCGTGGACTTGAAGAACTAACAGCTGATATTCCTAACGTTTCAGAAGAGGCTACTAAAGACCTAGATGAAAACGGAATTATTAGAGTTGGTGCTGAAATTAAAGAAGGTGACATCTTAATTGGAAAAATTACTCCAAAAGGTGAAACTGATCCATCTCCAGAAGAAAAATTACTGAGAGCAATCTTTGGTGATAAAGCTGGTGATGTAAAAGATGCTTCTTTAAAAGCGTCTCCATCGTTAAGAGGTGTAGTAATCGATAAGAAATTGTTCGCTAGAGCAGTTAAAGATAGAAAAGCTAAAGCTCAAGATAAACCGATGCTTTCTGAACTTGATAAAGAGTTCGTAAAGGAATCTTCAGAATTGAAACAAATTCTTGCAGATAAATTGGTAGAGGTTGTTGGTGCTGAGAAATCAGCTGGCGTTAGAAATAACTACAAGGAAGAAGTTGTTAAAAAGGGTACCAAGTTCACTGCTAAAGCATTAGTAATACTTGATTACGCTGTGATTTCTCCAAACAAATGGACCGCAGACGAAAAGACAAACCAATTGGTAAGTCGTTTATTGCATAACTATAACATTAAATACAATGATGTTTTAGGGGCATACAAGCGTAAAAAATTCCAAATTTCTGTTGGGGATGAACTTCCTACGGGTATAGTAAAACTTGCTAAAGTTTATATCGCTAAGAAGCGTAAACTTAAAGTAGGTGATAAGATGGCTGGTCGTCATGGTAATAAAGGGATTATTTCGAAAATCGTTAGAGCTGAAGACATGCCATTCTTAGCGGATGGAACTCCAGTTGATATCGTTCTTAATCCACTAGGTGTACCATCTAGAATGAACCTTGGACAGATCTATGAAACCGTACTTGGTTGGGCTGGACTTAATTTAGGCAGAAAGTATGCAACGCCAATTTTTGATGGTGCGCATATCGATGAAATCAACGCTGAAACAGATGAAGCAGGCGTTCCTAGATTCGGTAAGTCTTACTTATATGATGGTGGAACTGGTGAACGTTTTGATCAACCTGCAACGGTTGGCGTGATCTATATGATCAAGCTAGCTCACATGGTTGATGACAAGATGCACGCTAGATCTATTGGACCATACTCACTTATTACGCAACAACCATTAGGTGGTAAAGCCCAGTTTGGTGGTCAGCGTTTTGGAGAAATGGAAGTTTGGGCACTTGAAGCATTTGGTGCAGCCAACATCTTACAAGAAATCTTAACCGTTAAGTCGGATGATGTTCTTGGTAGAGCAAAAGCTTATGAAGCAATTGTAAAAGGTGATAACATGCCAACTCCAGGAATCCCAGAATCATTCAATGTATTATTACATGAATTGAATGGATTAGGATTGAACATAACATTTGATTAGATCATTTTTTTACCATCAGCTAAGTAGAACTTGGTTGATGGTAATTTTTAAAACTCGCAACAGTTTAAAATATGGCTTACATAAAAGATAAAAAACAGAACAGCGGATTCAAGAGCATTACTATTTCACTGTCATCTCCTGAGATGATATTGGAAAAGTCTCATGGGGAAGTTCTGAAACCAGAAACTATTAACTACAGAACGTACAAACCAGAAAGAGATGGTTTATTCTGTGAGCGGATTTTCGGTCCTGTTAAGGATTACGAATGCCATTGTGGTAAATACAAGAGAATTCGATATAAAGGAATTGTTTGTGACAGATGCGGTGTTGAAGTCACAGAAAAGAAAGTAAGAAGAGAGAGACAGGGTCACATCGCTTTAGTTGTGCCGGTTGCTCATATCTGGTATTTCAGATCACTTCCGAACAAAATTGGTTACCTATTAGGTTTACCAACAAAGAAATTGGATCAAATTATCTATTACGAAAGATATGTTGTGATTCAACCAGGGCCAGCAATTAACGCTGAATCAGAGCCTGTTCTTAAAATGGATTACCTAACCGAAGATGAGTATCTAGATATCTTAGATGCACTTCCTAAGGAAAACCAGTATTTAGAAGATTCAGATCCTGAGAAGTTTATTGCGAAAATGGGTGCGGAAGCACTTCATGGTCTCTTAAAAAGATTAGATCTTGATTCACTTTCTTATGAGTTAAGACATAAAGCAAATACGGAGACATCTCAACAAAGAAAAAATGAAGCGTTAAAAAGACTTCAGGTTGTTGAGGCGATGAGAGATTCTCATACGAGAATTCAGAACAATCCAGAATGGATGATCATCAAAGTTGTTCCAGTTATTCCTCCAGAATTGAGACCATTAGTGCCTCTTGATGGTGGACGATTTGCTACATCGGATTTAAATGATTTATATCGAAGAGTAATAATCAGAAACAATCGACTAAAAAGATTGATCGAGATTAAAGCTCCAGAAGTAATCTTAAGAAACGAGAAGCGTATGCTTCAAGAATCTGTTGATTCACTTTTCGATAACTCTAGAAAATCTTCAGCTGTTAAGACTGAAGCAAACAGACCACTTAAGTCTTTATCTGATTCATTAAAAGGTAAGCAAGGTCGTTTCAGACAAAATCTATTGGGTAAAAGGGTTGATTACTCTGCTCGATCGGTAATAGTTGTTGGACCAACACTTAAGCTTCATGAATGTGGTCTTCCTAAAGGAATGGCTGCTGAGCTTTACAAGCCTTTCATCATTCGAAAGATGATTGAAAGAGGTATTGTGAAAACAGTGAAGTCTGCTAAGAAAATAGTAGATAGAAAAGAACCTGTAGTTTGGGATATTCTGGAAAACGTATTAAAAGGACATCCAGTTCTATTAAACAGAGCACCAACTCTTCACAGACTTGGTATTCAAGCTTTCCAACCAAAATTAATTGAAGGTAAAGCGATTCAGTTACATCCATTGGCTTGTACTGCATTTAACGCGGATTTTGATGGGGATCAAATGGCAGTTCACTTGCCTCTTGGACATGCTGCAGTTTTAGAAGCGCAAATTTTAATGCTTGCTTCTCATAACATTTTGAACCCTGCAAACGGTGCACCTATTGCAGTACCATCTCAGGATATGGTTTTAGGTCTTTACTATATTACTAAGCTTAGAATCGGATCTAAAGATAGAATCGTAAAAGGTGAAGGAATGACTTTCTATTCTCCAGAAGAGGTGAATATTGCTTACAACGAAGGAGCATTGGAACTTCATGCTGGAATTAAAGTTAAAACGGTTGATTTAAATGAAGAAGGTGAACTAGTTGATGCAATTATTGAAACCACTTGTGGTAGAGTATTGTTCAATGAATTAGTTCCTGAAGAAGCTGGTTATATCAATGAAGTATTAACTAAGAAAGCGTTAAGAGACATTATTGGTAAAATCTTGAAATTGGCTGGTGTTCCTAAAACAGCAGCTTTCTTAGATGATATCAAAGAAATGGGATATTATAATGCATTTAAAGGTGGATTGTCATTCAACTTAGATGATATTATTATTCCTGCTGCTAAAGACGGAATGGTAGCGAAAGCTACAGGTGAAGTTGAAGAAGTAATGGCTAACTATAACATGGGGCTTATTACTAACAACGAGAGATACAATCAAATTATTGATATCTGGACACATACTAACTCTAGATTGACACATGATTTAATGACGAGATTGAAAACCGATCAACAAGGTTTTAACTCTATTTACATGATGTTCGATTCAGGAGCAAGGGGATCTAAAGAACAGATTCGTCAGCTTTCAGGAATGAGGGGATTAATGGCGAAACCAAGAAAATCTGGTTCTACAGGAGGTCAGGAAATTATTGAAAACCCAATTCTTTCTAACTTTAAAGAAGGACTTTCAATTCTTGAGTACTTTATTTCAACTCACGGTGCTCGAAAAGGTCTAGCAGATACGGCCCTTAAAACGGCAGATGCTGGTTACCTAACGAGAAGACTTGTTGATGTATCACAAGATGTTATCATTACAAGTGATGATTGTAGCACATTAAGAGGATTGATTGCTATACCGTTGAAAAAGAACGATGAAATCGTAGATTCTTTATTTAATAGAATTCTTGGTAGAACTTCAGTTCACGATGTAATGCATCCTGAAACGAACGAGTTAATCATTAAGTCGGGTGACGAATTTAAAGAGCACCATGAAAATGCAATCACTGATGCTAAATTCGAGGAGATCGAAATTAGATCAGTATTAACTTGTGAATTGAAAAGAGGAGTTTGTGCTAAATGTTACGGACGAAGTCTTGCATCTGGAAGAATGGTGAACATCGGAGAAACTGTTGGTGTAATTGCCGCACAGTCTATTGGTGAACCAGGAACACAGTTAACACTTAGAACATTCCACGTTGGGGGTACAGCATCTAATATTGCAGATGAAAGTAGCCTAACAGCCAAATTCGATGGTAAAATTGAATTGGATGAATTAAGAACTGTTACGCACAAAGCTGCTGACGGAAAGGAAAAGGAAGTTGTAATTGGACGTGCTGCTGAATTAAGAATCATCGATGAAGATTCTGGTGCAGTTTTAACGACTAGTAATATTCCTTACGGATCTGAAATTCACATCAAAGGAAAAAGAAAGGTTAAGAAGGGAGAAACTATTTGTTCTTGGGATCCATATAACGCTGTAATCTTATCAGAAGTTGACGGTACCGTTGGTTTTGAAATGGTTGAAGAAGGAATCACATTTCGTGAGGAAATCGATGAGCAAACAGGATTCGTTGAAAAGGTAATTACCGAAACAAAGGATAAGAAGAAGAATCCTATGATTAATATGTTAACTGGAAAAGGTGACATATTGAGAACTTATAACCTTCCTGTTTCAGCTCATATTATTGTGAGTGAAGGAGACAAAATTGGTCAAGGAGATATTCTGGTTAAGATTCCTCGTGTTGCCGGTAAAACTGGTGATATTACAGGTGGTCTTCCAAGGGTAACTGAATTATTTGAAGCAAGAAATCCATCTAACCCTGCAGTTGTTGCAGCAGTAGAAGGAATCGTTTCATTCGGTAAAATTAAAAGAGGTAAAAGAGAAATCATTATTGAATCTAAGAATGGTGATGTCAATAAATACCTTGTGCCACTTGCTAAGCACATTCTTGTACAAGAGAATGACTTTGTAAGAGCGGGACAGCAATTATCTGATGGAGCTACAACTCCTAAGAGCATTCTTGAAATTAAAGGGCCTACAGCCGTACAAGAATACTTAGTTAATGAAATCCAAGAAGTGTATAGACTTCAAGGGGTGAAAATTAATGATAAGCACTTTGAAGTTATCGTTAGACAAATGATGAGAAAAGTTGAAATCGTTGATCCAGGAGATACTAAACTTCTAGAAAAGCAAGCGGTCAACAAACTCGACTTCATGGATGAGAACGATGAAATGTGGGGTAAAAAAGTTGTTGTAGACGCTGGTGAGTCTGAAAACTTAAAAGAAGGTCAAATCCTTTCTGCAAGAAAACTTAGAGATGAGAATTCTGTACTGAAAAGAAAAGACAAAGCGTTGGTTACTGCAAGAGAAGCAATACCTGCAACTTCACAACCAGTACTTCAGGGTATTACAAGAGCAGCCTTAAAAACAGATAGTTTTATTTCGGCAGCATCTTTCCAGGAAACGACTAAAGTCCTTAACGAGGCTGCAGTTGGTGGAAAAGTCGATACGCTAAGAGGTCTTAAAGAAAACGTAATTGTTGGTCATAAGATCCCAGCAGGTACAGGTATGAGACAATGGCAAAAAGTAATTGTTGGTTCACAAGCGGAATATGATAAGCTTGTAGGTAACAAGGAAGAAGAAGTCGTTCTCGGAGAATAAGACTAATAAATAATTTAACCTCCCTCTTTCTTCTTGTTGACTTAGGTCAATGTTTAGAAAGAGGGAGTTTTTTTTGATTAAAAAATTGACACTATGAGTGAAGAGAAGCTAAATCAAAATCAACTTAATATTGAGTTGTCCGAAGAAATAGCAGAAGGAACTTATTCTAATCTAGCTATCATCACGCATTCGCCTAGTGAATTCGTAACTGATTTCATTAGAATCATGCCCGGTATGCCTAAAGCACGTGTGCATTCAAGGATTATCATGACTCCGCAGCAT
>JBLIOB010000042.1:0-20158 GCA_047639575.1 Parvicellaceae bacterium | reverse complement strand
CTTGACGTTCTCTCATTAGTGCAGGAACCTCCTTAATTCTCAGACCATGTTTTGCATAAAGGACTATTGCCTCAGGTTCAGGATAAGTATCCGGATAATATTCATTTACAAGCTTGAGTGCGTTTAAATTCAGTGCTCTAAATCCTGAAGTAGAATCTCGCACCACCACCCCAGTGAGCATTTTAATAACGCTCCTAAAAAAATTAATACCGAATCTTCGTAAAGATGACGACTGGAAGCCTTCTTTGGTTAAGTACCTAGACCCGATCACCACATCAGCCTCATCATTTTGAATCGGAGCAATGACATTTACTAATTGATCAGCTCTGTGTTGACCATCTCCGTCTAGTTGAACAGCAACGTCAAAGCCGTTCTGGAACGCATATTTATAACCAGTCTGGACCGCCCCTCCAATACCTAAATTAACAGGCAAACTAATATGACTGATGTTATTCTTTTGAAGAACGTCTATTGATCCGTCCGTTGATTTATCGTTGATCACCAATACTTCAATATTGACATTCTCCAAAGATTGACTTTTCACCTCATCTACCACAGATGCAATAGCTTCTTCCTCGTTGTAACAAGGAATCACTACCAGTACCTTAAGAATCTTCTCCTTTTTTTGCTGCATCGTAATCCGGACGATCAATTAATAATTCGAAAACTGCCCAGTCTTCCTTTACAAATTTAGGATGTTCTATCACATACCAATATGCTTCCTTGGTCATTCCATCCCAATGAATATGACTTTTCTTATACTGATGAGATTGCCGGAGGTTAAGAAGTATAAAAAATCCACAAACAAGTAACATTGGAATAGCCAAAATCCATTTTTTGAAACTCATGGAAATTAATGCGGCAATCGGGAATGCAAGAATCGCATAGTATTGAACCATCGCCCTCATTCCAAAACTTCCACCGTACCACCAGGCCCACCAGCTGCTGAAAATGTAAACCGTTAGTATTAATATTATCGGTACTGCGAATCTAAAATTCTTGGCCTTGTCTCGGAAGAAGAACAAACCAACTACAGATAAGATCATTAAAGGAGTATATAAAAACCACCCCTTGCGATATCCAATCAGAAACTCTTTGATGTGCGGATTTCCAAAAAAGAAACTCTCATCGCTTCCATAGGAGAAAAACAGCCATGAGTCAGTATGGATTTTCCAAAACACAAATTGCGGAATCAATGGAATTACGAAAAGTCCCATTGCTACAATTATCAGCCATTTTTGATTCCATAAAAACTGGATTTTGGGGTTAATCGTTTTAATTCCTTGAATTCCATAAAGCAATGGAACTAATAAAATCAAAACTGAAGTAGGGCGAACTAATGCACAAAACCCTGCAACTAACCCAAGTAATAAAATGTGTTTCGCCTTCCGATCTTCATGCCAACGAATGGTTAAATAAATGATTAATGCGAACAAAGAAAACAGGTAGGAGTGAGCCATTTCTGTCCAGCCAAGTGTGTAATAGAAAAGGTTTGTACCCAGAAAAAGGACAGCACATGTTACGGCTACTACATGTTGTTTGAAAAACCTCATCAAACTTTTTGACAGAACGATCATTCCCAATAAGAAATAGAAGATAGAACCAAATCTGATTAAGACCACGTACGGAAAAGAGTACCCGTCTCGTTCATAATCGCTATTCTGTGCCCAGGTATCGGCAATTAAGAAAAACGGACTGTAGACAATCGCCAGGCCCATGGTAACTTTGGGCACTTTGCCCCCATTTTTAGCTTCTACTAACCAGTATTTGTGCTGAAACTTGAAATCTAAATCATCATGAATGAAATAAGCGGGCAAATAACTATAGTATTGATCTACATCCTGAATAAATGGATGATCATGTCCGCTAAAATCCTCTATGTCATTATAAATAAATGCAGAAAAAACAATCAGGCCCAAAAAGGTAAGCTTGAGCAATGGGTTCTTATATATGAACCGCTTAATCATTAGTGTCTAGACCAAATATTGTATTTATGGATACACCAGATTGCTCTAAATCCGTCTTTCCACCCAATTTTTTTACCATCCTTATAGGTTCTTCCATAATATGAAATTCCTACTTCATAAATTCTAATTTGAGGGACTCGGGATAACTTTGCTGTTATCTCCGGTTCAAAACCAAATCGATGTTCCTTGAGCTTTAGGCTCTGAGCAATATCGGTCTTTATGAGTTTGTAGCAAGTTTCCATATCTGTAAGATTCAGATTGGTATACATATTACTCAAATTTGTGAGAAATTTATTTCCCAAAGAGTGCCAGTAAAATAAAATACGATGTGGGTTTCCTCCTCTAAATCTTGAACCATATACTACGTCTGCGAATCCAGCAAGTATAGGCTTTAGTAGGTCATGATATTCCTCCGGATCATATTCCAAGTCAGCATCTTGAATGACCAAGTAATCACCAGTGGCAAGTTGGATACCTTTATGAAGAGCAGCGCCTTTACCCATATTCTTCGGCTGACTATAAAATTGAATATCCAACCCTGAATTCTGAGTCATATATTCCTCCACTGCACTAACCGTATTATCCGAAGAGTAATCATTAACAATAATAATTTCCTTGACAATATCATTGGGTAATTGGACTGCCTTCACCTTATCAAGAATAAGATGAATTGTAGGCCCTTCGTTATAGGCTGGGATGACTATGGAAAGTTTTGAAATAATCATAAAATCGAGGCAAATTTAGGTAAACGAAAGGACATTCTGCAAAACGCTATAAAACCTCATATATTCTTATCTCAAAGTATCTTCCGCCTAATACTTTAAACGGGTGTTCCGGATAAACCGCATGGACCAGTCTTAATCCTTTGTCAGCCTCTAGCTCCTCTTCTAAAACTCCTCCTTCATTTGGGCCTAAATGTGAGTCCCATATGAAAATAGAGCCTTTTTCAAATTTAGCGCTTGGCACATTTCGATTATATACCCATTCTTTAGAACGGTCTTCATTAAAAGGGTCAAGGTCCATTTTAAATGTAACATAAGCATTTGGGTATATAATAAAACGTTGATCCAACTCCGCTTCTTCTAAATATAAAATCGCTTTATTATAAACTTTTTCTTCGGCTCCAGCATCAAACTTCTCTATTCCTCTATTGAATGGGGTCTGAATTATAAAATAACCTAAAATCAGAATAGGAATTATTCTAACAACCGGCCATTTAATTTTATGTAGCACCAAGTCAATTGAAAATAAGGCAAAAACAGCCATTAAAGGGGTAATTACTGTAACGATCCTTTTTAAGCCAAGAGACCCACCTATTCCGAGCCACCACGCCACACTGTGTGCTGCAAAATATAAGATGGCACAACCTGAAAGTAAAAAGAAAGTGCTCCATTTAATACGTTTTAAGAAAACATAAACAAGTGAAATTGCCAAACCTGCAATGCTCAGCCAGGTTAGAGTTATTCCAAATATTTCATAGCTATGCATGAGGTAGTGATTCCATTCTCCATGCTTATATAAGTTCGCTGTTCCTTTGTAAGGGTTTTGAGTAATTAACCAAAAGAAATCACCAGAATGAAACAAGCCAATAATCCCGTAAAAGACAAATCCAGCTAATAAGAAAGGAAGTGACTTCCATTGTTTTCTCAATGACAAGCAAAACGCAAATATGCCAATAAAAAGAAATCCTTCGGTTCTGGCAAAAGGGATCAGTGAAATAACGATTGCGGCCAACAAATATCGCTCATATAAAAACAGATAGACCCCTAAAATTAGCACGAACCCACAAAAGCACTCCGTCATAGCAGTGGTGGTGAGTAGAAAATACAATGGAGCAGAAAGAGCAATTAACGGAGCAATAAACCCACCTTGTAAGTTAAGTTTTATGCCAATTTTATAGACGAATAAACAGGAAAACAAAACGCCTATAAGATTAAATATCTGCATTCCTTGGTAGCCTCCTATATATGAAAACGGAGCGCTTACAGCTGTGAATATGGGCTTACCCCAGGGTTCTGTATAAACCTGACATATCTGTGGGCAAATTGCACAGTATAATAATGGACGATATAATAATTGTGGCTTTGATGTTAGCAAACGAATATCACTAGTAATTTATCTGGGCGTAACAGCGTTTACCATTCTTGTAGTATTCGGCTTTATCCATAGACTCCCCCAACATCCCGTAGTACCAAGCTGTCCCATCCCAGGGCAAATTTCCTTTAATTAGACCTCTAAAAACGTAAACATTTTTTCTTCCTCTTGATCCGTAAATGTCCTTTCCAATATCCGTCAACCACACAGAATCTGTTTCAAGCTGATAGTGAGCACTCTCATCATACTTTACAAGAATTGTGTCAATCTCCAAAAGCCTATGCTGGGAATATGATAGATTGTGGAAAATTAAAAACAGTGATATTGATAGTACTCCTTTCATCTTATAAATAACGTTCCGAATTCATTTACAGTATAGCCTTTCTCTATGTTTGCTAACGTTTGGACCTAAAGATAGTACCTCCTGAGGTAACGAAGGGTATTAGCTTTATTACTTGTTGTAACACGTTTTTTAAGAAATTGAATTACGGATAATTTTGTCAATCTTCCATTTTCCGTTACTAGTTCTTTTATAAATTCCATAAAACCCATAGCCACATACATTACCGCATTGAAACCAATGCCTACATAGAACATATATCTTGTCTTTGGAAAACAGAGGAAGAGAATAATAATGAATTCTGTTTTTATGCTTTTTCCTCGTGTCTGAGATTCTAAATCCAAATTCTTTTTGATTAAAAACTGTGTCTGTTTGATTGTTTATTTGTGACTTTAAATGGTCAATTCCAAATATTGAGTCGAACATTTTGTAATCCTCTTTTCCAATCATTTTTCGAGGATTAATACCTTGGTTTACCAAGCTTGTGTCAAGCAATGTGAAGTTCAAAGTATCCCAAATGCTGATTTCAATCGAGATTATTTTTTTAAGCCTATAGAATTCTTCAAAATGCTTTTTGGAATGACGAATTTCCCACTTCAAAACTTGGACAGTTTCAATTCTACAGATTTCTCATTGATCTACAGACCAGAGTAGGAGTAGTAAGCTAGAAATTCATACTTCATCAGATCAAACTTCACATTTCGAAAAGCGCCAGTTTTTTGAGCCAAGAATTACCAGGTTGAAGTTTGTTTTATTGGGCAGAAAGTGCTGTGTTTAAAATTGTTAATAAAATAGTATTCGATTATGGACAAAAAGCCATTTTAAATCAGCAGTTTATTGGGATTTTATAAATGACTTGCTAATCTGTCTGCCTCCAACAGAAACCACTAAATGATGAACTCCTGGTAGTATGAAAGAAAGGTCCAGATTAATTTCTTCACCTGAGATTAATTGAGAATGCACTAATTGGCCCATTTGGTTATAGATTTTTGTTACTCCAATTACTGGACTTTCAAATGAAATATTCAAATTTGAGGCAGTAGGGTTGGGCCATATTGTAATCAAAGGTAAGTTTACAAATTCGCTTATACCTAATGTGTGACATCCAAGGCTGTCGCACCCCAAGCTGTCCATTCCAACAATCCATAAGTCCTGAGTGTTCCCAGATCCATCAGGACCAACATAGCCACACGCCAATAGGGTAGAGTTATTAGAAATAATAACATCATTCAGAAAATGATCAGCAGTTCTAATATCAATTTTCCGATTCCATAATTCGTTACAGTTGCTATCTACCTTTATTATCCACCCTTGCGTGAAAGTGTTAGAAGTGGATTTGTAAATACCAATTCCGATAAATTCTTTATTAGGCAATTCGGTTCCTCGAAATAGGTTAGAGTGTTCCATTTCGATATCAGAAAAGATTAGGCTATTAATTATAAACCCTTGACTATCTAATTTTGAAATGTGTGATGTGAAAGATCCTGAGTAATCCCAAGTGCCACAAATCCAGTACCCATTGATTCCTGCTGTTACTACCCCTCCTTCAAATCCTGTAGACGTACCATATTGTCGAAGCCAAATTGATTGGCAGTTTTCGTTAACTTTTAAAACTAAGTGATTGCCATTGGGATCAGTACTTTTTGTGTAACCAGAAATTACATATCCAGTATCAAGACTATTAACAATTGAATACCCTTGCTCATGTTCAACACCTCCAATGGTTTCTTCATAGATAATATTTCCAAATGTATCTGTTTTAGCTACTAGGACATCAAATCCGTTACTTAAAGTTTCTATTGTACCTGTAAAGACGAAACTTGAATCATCATTTCCAATTACACCTCCATCGTACTCAGCTTGAAGTGCCCCGATTGGGAAAGAGTTTTTTAGCCAAAGCACATTTCCTTGTCGGTCAAATTTAAAAATAAGCGGGGTAGGTGAGCCAGCTACTGCACTCTGTCCATACCCTATGAAATAATTCCCGAATTCGAAAAACCCTTTTAAGCCAACTATCATATCAACAGTATCAGCAATTGAATATTCAAATATTCTATTGCCGTTTGTGTCAATTTTTGCTAACAACAACGAGTACTTTGACAAGTCATACTGCCAAGTTAAACTGAATATTGTATCATCAATTTGAATGATTCCAGCTCCTCCTTCTAATTGTCCACTTTCGTAAGATTCACTTATATAGGTTTGCGTTATTCCTATAACAGGAAACATCAGAATCGCTAATATAATAAAGTACCTCTTCAAATTATTTTGTTAATATCACTCTAGTATGGGCAGATAATCCATTACTACCATATACCTTACAAATGTATAAACCTGAATCTAGATTTGATAAATCAAGCTGAACTTCGTTTCCAGTTAATGATTTTCTCTGGTGAACCTGTCCATTCAAGCCTATTACAAGTACCGTGGCATTGTCCAATTTACGATTTAATAAAATTGTAACAGGGTTCTGTCGCATTAATCTATAATCCACCAGTTTTTGTCTTTTTTGATAAAAACGGAAAAACCTAAAGTGTTGATTATTCGTAGTTTATATTTTTTGATGAAGAGGAACTTTGGAGAAAAACGATAAAAAATAATTAATGCGACAGAACCTACCCCAGTGATCCATAAACAATTTTGGATAATCGAACGCATACCTGGACACTCTGAAGTGAACAAAATTATCTCCACCCCCAAAAGTGTTAGTCCGAATTTGAATTAAGTAAATGAAATAGGTGGCTGCTGCAACAATAAGACCATAGAGAATGTATTTTTCTACCTTTTGCGCTTTCACTTGATCCTTCAAAAGGAATTATCAAATAGACATTTCAGGAATTTCTCCTTCCACGACTAGTTTGCCTGCAGTTGCCTTAATGATTTCTTCAACGCTAACGCCCGGTGCTCGTTCAATAAGTTTAAACCCGCCTTCAGGAAGAACATCTAATACCGCTAAATTCGTAACTACTTTCTTAATACAATTAACTCCAGTAAGTGGTAGAGAACAGGAAGGAAGAAGTTTAGACTCGCCCCTCTTGTTCGTATGCATCATAGCAACAATAATGTTTTCAGCAGATGCAACTAAGTCCATTGCACCACCCATACCTTTTACCATCTTGCCAGGAATCTTCCAATTTGCGATATCACCATTTTCCGATACTTCCATTGCTCCAAGCACAGTAAGCTGAACGTGCTGACCTCTTATCATTGCAAAGCTCATTGCTGAGTCAAAATAAGCAGCTCCGTCCAGGGCAGTTATCGTTTGCTTTCCAGCATTGATTAAATCCGCGTCTTCTTCACCGTCAAAAGGGAAAGGGCCCATTCCAAGAATTCCATTTTCAGACTGAAATTCAACTTCAACTCCTTCGGGGATATAATTCGCAATTAATGTCGGAATTCCAATTCCAAGATTCACGTACCATCCGTCTCTTAGCTCCTGAGCTATTCGTTGTGCTATTCCGATTTTATCTATTGCCATTTCTTATTTATCTGTTTGTAAAGTTACTATTTCAGGACTTCGTACCGCCAAATATTCCCTTTAATCTTGGTGTTTTTGTCACGATGATGGTTATCTACAAATGCATTCAGATTAAATGCTTTGCCATGAATCTTCTGCAAAATAAATCCAGTCTTGCATACTTCACCATTCCAATACTTTCTTAACGTATTCAATTTCACTTTATGGTTTACCTTTGACAAATCACTCTGCTGGCCTTTTGTAATAGCAATTACAGCTCTTGAAGTACTTCCATTGGATTCAACATTTAATTCGAACTCCACATCATATACATTACCTGAATCAAGCTCTTCTCCATTTAATTCAAAAACCCCGTTTTCAAATTTATCCTTTAACCAGAGGTCAATTGACATTGTTGATTTCAGCTCCCTTTTAAAAAGCTGATTCCTTTTGAGTAGAGATAGCTGTGAGTTTTCATAATAAGCTATCTCTGTATAATTCTTTGATAAAGAATCCAAGTCAGGAAGGTATGCGATTTGAAAATCACAAAAATCTTCTGGGCATTGATCTGAATCAACCATGGACAGCTGGACACCATTCACATAGTGTTTATAGGCCCAGTTACTTCTTAAAGTGCTCTAAGCTGAAACAGTAGGAAGATTTTCTGTCAGCTTTGATTCTTCCAGAACAGCAGCATATGCGGAGTCTTCGATTCGTTCCCACTTACAAAAACTGGAATGAGAAACATTATATAACGGTGCTCAAATAAAACACGACCAACGAGAAGCAAAGTAGCAAAGTGAGGTTTGAAAATGTAGCAAGGGTGAGGAGAACGAAACTTGCCAATAAACTTTTTACCGACTTGTTTTTAAACAATTTAATTGCAAAATACAATCTTGCAAGAAGAAGTGAAATGGCCTTTCCGTAGCCTCTGCTGAAGGCAAAAAACTCAATAAAATATTGAGAACAAACTACGCATGAAAACGAAATCCAGCGGAGTTTTTCGGATTCCATTAACCCTGTAATTCAGAATGAAATTGGAATGAAAAGAAGGCTTCCCAGTCTAAGGCTAAATGTACTTTCTCCAAATAAATTACCGAATAAAATAGAACGTGCAGAATTTAAATAATGATTCCCTGTTTCCCATTCAGAAAGGAACGGTAAGAACTCTCCTTGTTCAATATTGATAAAGAATATAGAAGCTTCATCATGTAAGATCGGCACAAAAAAAGCGCTTAAAACGAGATAGGTTGTAATTAGTACAAACAAAACAACGAGAATTTATTTCTCCGTTTTGCTGTAATAATTAGTGAGGGTCATTGGGTTTACTACACCTTTGGTCTAACAGTCCGTTGCTCAATTCTCTTCTCGTACTTTTCTCCTTGAAATATTCTTTGAACAAATATGCCTGCAGTGTGAATGTTGTTAGGGTCTAATTCTCCTGGCTCTACAAGTTCTTCTACCTCAGCGATGGTAATTTTACCCGCCATTGCCATCATAGGATTAAAATTTCGGGCAGTTCCTTTGAAAACGAGGTTTCCTTGAGTATCTCCTTTCCATGCTTTAACAATTGCAAAATCTGGATCAAATGCTTTTTCTAGGATGTGCATTTTGCCATTAAACTCCCGAGTTTCCTTTCCTTCGGCAACCTCAGTGCCATATCCTGCTGGAGTATAGAAAGCAGGGATGCCTGCACCGGTTGCTCTACATCTTTCTGCTAGCGTTCCTTGAGGAATCAATTCAACTTCCAACTCACCGCTTAACATCTGACGTTCAAATTCATCATTTTCACCAACGTAGGAAGAAACCATTTTTTTAATCTGCTTTCCTTGCAACAAGTATCCAAGACCAAAATCATCAACTCCTGCATTATTGGAAATACACGTTAAATCATTGACGCCTAATTCTACTAACTCCTGAATACAATTCTCAGGAATCCCACATAAGCCAAACCCGCCTAACATGATAGTCATTCCGCTTTCAATTCCTGCACATGCAGCTTTAACGTCTGATACAACTTTGTTCATTCTTCTTGATTGATTTCTCCGTAATAACTTTCTTCCGCATTGTTAATTGCGTCATCAGAATCCCAGTCAACATCTTGGTTCTGTCTATACATTTTACAATCTAGCTGAAAGCCCAACTGTCCGGTAGGTTTATCAAAATCTGATGTAGATATGTTCAAGGTAGAATCTGCGTAGACTTTATTCATGTAGTATCCCCAGATTGGCAACGCCATGTTCGTACCCATACCTAGTCTCAAACTTCTAAATCGAATAGCACGATCCTCTCCACCAACCCAAACTCCAGCAACAATGTCTGGAGTTAACCCCATAAACCAACCATCTGATTGATTTTGAGTTGTTCCTGTTTTCCCGGCAATTGGGTACTTTAACCCAGCGTATGGTCTTGCTTCCGTTTTACGGCCTCTAATTCTAAGCGCAGTTCCTCCAGTTGCTTTCTTATAGGGGTGTCGAACACCAGCAGTAACCCCTTTCATCATACTTAAAATAGTATAAGCTACATCAGGTTCGATCGCTTCATTCATTTCAGGCATGTTTTCGAAAATAGGAGTCCCGTTTTTATCCTCAATCCTTAATAAGTAAATCGGTTTTATGAAATTGCCTTTATTAACAAAGGTGCTCATCGCTCCTACCATTTCGTAAATTGTCAAATCAAAAACACCAAGCGCCATAGATGGTACAGGCTCTAAGACCGAAGTGTCAAATCCAATTCCGCCTACTAAATCAAGTACCATTTGTGGGTACTGAATCTCCTTCATTACTCCAGCGGTAATGTTATTCATTGAAGCTGCAAGTGCATAGTTTATAGGTGTTGGTAATCCATCATAACCTGCACCAGAATTACTAGGGCACCACATCTTGCTTCTGTACTTATTGTATGGTATTTCGATACAATACTCAATGTTCGGGTATTCTTTACAAGGCTCAATCACCTTATTTTGAATTGCAGTTGCATAAACAAATGGTTTGAAAGTAGATCCAACTTGACGTCTCCCTTTCTTAACCATATCATATTTAAAGTGCCGATAATGAGGTCCGCCAACCCACGCTTTAACAAACCCTGTGTTCGGATCCATAGACATTATTCCAGCACGCAGGAAACTTTTATAATATCGAATAGAATCCATCGGGCTCATGATCGTGTCTTTTTCAAATCGTTTCGATTGCCAATCAAAGACCGTAGTATGGTGTGGGGTGTTGAAGATGACATCAATTTCATCGTCATTTTTCAATGCTGCTTCATGGCCACAATGGAAACAGCTTACATATGGCTTCCCGTCTTTTTCAAACCGTTTCAAGTATTTTCTAGGACGCTCACAATTCATGCATGTTTTACCTGTGAGTTGTTTATAGTACAACGACCTTCTTTTCGCATTCTGCATGATCGTATCAATCTGCGCTATGCTCAAATCATTAGAGAATGGAGGGTTTCTCCATTTTGCGTTATTCTTAAAAAACTGAGCCTGAAGCTCAGACTTTAAATGCTCTTGAACTGCCCATTCTGCATATTTTTGATGACGAGAATCTATAGTTGTATATATTTTCAACCCATCGGCATATAAATCATATGGCTCTCCATTTGATTTTGAGTAGATAAATTTTCTCAATTCCACCTTCACCATATTTTCTACATCCAGAATCCTCATTTTATAGAAAGTGGATTGCAAAGTTGAATCGGTAGTAAGCGTAATTGTTTGAAAATTCTTGTCTTCAATCGCTTTGTGTAGGTCAAATCGAATTGGTTTACCGTCATCTAAATAATGCCAATCGGCTTGATAATATCGCTCGTTTGCAGCGACTAATCCAAGTGTGTCAATAATCCACAAATGGTGTTCCGATTGTCTGAACAGTCCACGAACATCTTCTCTTAATGACTCTCGGAAGTAGGCACCTATTCCGTCTTGATGGTCAACTTTTGTATAACTCAGGCCTAATGGAATGTCTTTGGTCGCCAAATAAGTGGCGCTATCGATGAATCCATTTTTCACCATTTGACCAAGAACTACCATTCTTCTATGCTTGGTGGTGTCAGGTCTTCTCAACGGATTGAATAGACTCGGGTTTTTAGCCATTCCCACTAACATCGCTGATTCGTGTAGTTTTAATGAGTCTGGAGTAGTGTTGAAATATACTCTGGCGGCAGACTTTATACCAATAGCATTATTTAAAAATTCAATGGTATTGAAGTAAGTCGTAACAATTTCATTCTTGGTGTAGCTTCTTTCTAATTTCGATGCAACGATCCATTCCCAGAATTTTCTTTTAGCAAACTCTACTTTGCTTCCTTCTTCAATGCCTGCAGACCGAGGAAACAGTTGCTTAGCTAATTGTTGTGAAATCGTACTTCCTCCACCAGTGTTTTTGTTGCCTGCTAGCATTCCTTTGATCACCCTGCCAGTTGCCCGCATGTCCACTCCGCTATGCTCTCTAAATCTTTCGTCTTCCGTTGCGATCAGGGCATTTACTAAGTCCGGGTTTAATTCGTAATACTCAACGGTAGTTCTGTTTTTTCTAAAGTATCTACCCATCTCCACATTGTCTGAAGAAAAGATTGTAGATGCAAGCAAACTTCTAGGGTTTTCAAGCTCTTCAAACGAAGGAATGTCTGCACCTGAAACCCAAATCATACCAATTAATCCCCATGTGGGAGATAATAAAAATAACCAAAGCAGCACCAAGACTATTCTTCTAGCTCGTTTAGAAATCTTCCTTTTACCAGGCGTAGCCTGAGCATTTTGGATCTCTTCAGTAGATTTGTTTTCTGCGGGGGTGTGTACTTCTTCCATGATTAAATTCGATGTTAAAAGTAATAAATTATAACGTTGAAATTGCGATCAATTACTACCATCCTGGATCTTCTACTTGACACTCAATTACGGTGCTAGCTCCAGGCGTAGGTGGCTCAAAATCTCCTTTAGAAATATTAATCTTTCCATCTTTATAAATTGATTTCATATAATAGCCCCAAATTGGCATTGCCATTCGAGCTCCTTGCCCAACAGATCCACTTTCGAAATGTATAATTCGGTCATCATTTCCAACCCATATTCCAGTAACTAAGTCGGGAGTGTGTCCAATAAACCAACCATCTGCTGATTCATCCGTAGTCCCTGTTTTTGCGGCAATAGGATTTGTAAAACCGCCATAATTAGCATCTGACCTAAGCCTACGAGCAGTTCCTCCTCTTTTTCCATTGTACGGGTTTGTTACTCCTAATGCACCTTTCATCATTTTTAAGACATCAAATGCTGCATTAGCTTGCATTACTTCAATAATTTCAGGCATTGCATCGTACAGAACTTTTCCATTTCTGTCCTCAATTCTCAGGATTGTTAATGGTTTATTATAAAATCCGTGATTTGAAAAGATACAATGCGCTGAAGTCATTTCCAGTGGAGATAAATCACATACACCAAAACCTAAAGAAGACACTGGTTTTACTGATTCATTCGCTAACTCCATTCGCTCAAAAAGATCTACAACCCACTGATTATCCTCACGTGATTCTTTAATTACCTTGGTAGTTATTGGATTTAACGAGGATGCTAGCCCAAAATAAACAGGCATTGGCAATTGATCAAATCCATTCCCTTTTGGGCAATATGATTTTACGTTAGAACCGTTAGGAACATCGATGCAATATTCGATGTTCGGGTATGTTGTACAAGGAGTCAGCACATTATGTTGAATTGCAGCACCATACACAAAAGGTTTAATGGTTGAACCAACTTGTCTTTTGGCCTTGGAAGCATAATCATATTTGAAATGTTTGTAGCTAGGTCCACCTACCCAAGCTTTTACAAAACCTGTTTTAGGATCCATTGAGATCATTCCTACTTTTAAAACTTTCTTGTAATGATAGAGGCTATCTTTCGGAGACATGTTAACTGCTTTCATATTTCCGGGGCTGTTCCAATCAAAAACACTCATATCCCGCTTAGTTGAAAATGCTTTATCAATTTGAGCCTCTGTCTTACCTTGTTTTTTCATCGATTTATACCGCTGACTGGCCTTAATTGCCCTCGCTATATTGTTATCTCGTTGCTCTCTGGTTGTTTCATTGCCATAGGGAGAATGCTTTTTATTTTTATTATCCTTGGCAAATTCTGGTTGTAAATAGCCTGACAAATGCTTTTCTACTGCTTTTTCAGCATGCTTTTGCATGTTGTAATCAAGAGAAGTATATATTTTCAATCCATCCCTATTTACATTATAGGGGTTTCCGGCTGGATCTACCACCTCATCTTCTTTTAAGATCCTTCTAATTTCCTTTTTCACATAGGCCCTGAAATAGGCCCCTACACCCGAATTTTGCGTTTCTGGATGATAATCCAATTCCAATGGTTTTTCCTTAAACTTTTCATATTCATCATCCGATATAAAGTCGTTTTTTCGCATTTGATTTAAGACCGTATTTCTTCTGTCTCGTGCATCATTTGGATTCATTTTAGGGTTATAGTTAACCGGGCTTTTCGCCATCCCCACCAATATCGCAGCTTCATTGCAAGTTAACTCCATCGGTTTTTTATTGAAATATATTCTACTAGCAGACTTAATTCCAACCGCATTGTATAAGAAATCGAACTGATTAAAATACATTGCAATGATTTCCTTTTTTGTATATCGTTTTTCGATCCTAGCGGCAATTACCCATTCCGCTAATTTCTCGTTTACTCTGCCCCATTTGTCTCTAGAAGGCATTTCATGAAACATCATTTTTGCTAACTGTTGAGTAATTGTAGAGCCTCCTCCTTTATTCTGGCCAGTGGCTTGTCCCGCAACAGCCCGCATCAATCCCCATCCATCAACTCCGGAATGATTAAAGAAGCGCTCATCTTCTGTTGCCACCAATGCATTAATTAAATTTTCTGGAAGTTCATGGTATTCAACATTACTCCGGTTATCTACGAAGTAAGTTCCCAGAATTTGATGATCTGCTGCATAAACTACCGAAGCCTGATTACTAATCGGGTTTTCTAAAAGTGCATAATCAGGAATTTCTTCTGAAGGTATCGTTAGCATTAAAATACCAAGAAAAATGAATGGGCAAAAAATAACAACCCATGTACCGATAAGCATACGTCTTCTAGCTTTTTTAGAAATCCCTTGTGTTTTTGAGGTGCCCGTCTTTTTCGTAGAGCTAGATTTCTTTTTAGCAGCCGTCTTTTTCTTTACGTTTTTTATCGGGTTTTTTTTCGCCATGAACTGAACTCAGTTATTCTATGCTAATGTACGAAGACAAGTAGGAGGTTTGTTTATGAATTTTATTGATTATAAACGAATTGGGGTTAATTGAATGGTATGAGCTATTATTTGATCTAAACCTTCATCATTAATTCCAATAACCGCCTATTTCCAACTAGAATTTCTCCGGATTTTTATTTTTCCAAAATTCCCAGATGGCTTCGGCCGTCACTCTATAACCTCTGGCTCTCATGTGTTGGTCGTAATTCCAATACAAATGCTCCCCTGCCAATTCTTTTTCTCGAATAATAGAAGTTAGGTCCATGAATTGAACTCCATGCATTACACATTGTTTTGCAACTTCTTCCTGATGTTTTTGATATTGAGGATCCGTCAGGCTTACAGAGTCGTTCTCCATATGCAGACAGTACTCTCTCTCAAATGGAAGATAATAATCCGTTACCTGGTTGCGACTTGGAATATATATAACTACGGGCACGGATCCATTTTGATCACAAGTGTATTTGAAAAATGGAATAGTTTCCCCAATAAGTGATGGGCTCAAAAGATACTGCTCTTCCTTTGCTAATGCATTAACAAGAAACGGGTTAAATCTTGCGGCTTTCATTTCGGTGGCCAATCTTGGTGCCACGTCTTTCTTAAAAATTTCTCCATTCTCAGTCCATGGGTTTGACTTATCCGGAACCGGGTTTAAATAAGGCAAAATATCCGACTTCCATCTAACTCGTAATGGGCCATAAGTTTTCATTTGGCCCACAACTTCTGCAAGTCTTGGCTTAAACAAATTAAAATATTCTGGCTCTAAGTACAGACCTGGAATATTTGGCTCTTCTCTACCAAGGTCATTCCCATATATGCAGAGAAATGCAACGTTTGGCTTATAAAGTGGTACAATGTCTGCAGCCAGCTGCAAGTATGAACTTAATCCACACCCTACCATTCCACAGTTAAAAACTTCATAATCGTTCTTTTCGGAACTCCTTTTGAACACCTCAGGAATCGACTCAGCGGGCCCCGCCATTACACCTTCCACAAAGCTATCGCCAATAAAAAGAGCACGCTTCTTACCGCTTTCTCTTTCAACATACCATTCCTTGTCTCGAAAACCGTATTTATTCATCTGGTGTAAAAACGGTGCTGAAGTATCCGGGGAAGACTGCCATATCCAGTCTTGATCCCTTCTGTGAACGTTACCAGAGCCATCGAAATGTAAAACCATGTAGTTCACACGATCAAAATTCTGAATTTCGGGAACTGGGAATAAGAATCGAAATAATAATTCTTGAAAAATAAATACTACCGATAAATACAAAATGAAATTAACCCATTTCTTTTTTTTAGACTTTTTAATTATTTTCTGGTTTACACCCATTTTAATAATGTGACTGCTTTAATTCTGAGACAAATGTCACCAATTATATTCATTTCAGACACTTCATTCGAATGTAATAATACTTAAGTAAGTTAGCTTATTGTTATATGCGTCAAATACAAGTCTACCCTTAGGCCGAGTTCCTTTTGCTAACTTAGCATCGTTCTCTCAAAATGGCAACTTTATTATCTAGACATATAGGCCTTTTCATTGCGCTAATTATAAGTGTCTTTGTGTTGCTTCCAACGCTTCAAAATGAAATACTACACTGGGATGACGAAGTATATATTACAACGAATGATTTAGTGAAAGACCTCTCATTTAAGAAAGTTGGAGATCAATTTTCAACAACTTCAGTCAATTCTAATTACCATCCCCTTACTTTATTTTCATGGTCTATCGACCATTCAATTGGAGGATTAGACCCCTTTGTTTATCACCTACACAACTTGATTCTACATCTTCTGAACATACTGTTGGTGTACATCTTTGTTTTGCTTTTAGCGAAAAAGCCACTAGTTGCAGCAATCGTTGCCCTTCTGTTTGGTATGCATCCGATGCATATAGAATCCATTGCATGGATTTCAGCAAGAAAGGATTTGCTATATTCTTTTTATTATCTAATAACGCTTATCGTTTATGTAAAATATGCTCAGCTCAAGAACCTAAAAAAGAAATACTTGGTTTTATGTTTGGGCTGTTTCCTTATGGCGCTTTTATCTAAAGGAATGGCGATAACACTTCCTTTCATTTTGTTGATTATTGACTATTGGTTGCATCGAACAATCAATAGAAAAGTATTACTGGAGAAAATTCCGTTTTTTTTACTGGCTATTGGATTCGGAATCGTTGGATATATGGTTCAGGGAGAAGCTCTAAATAGTAGTGAGGAAATTCCAATTTATAACCGCTTTTTTGTCGCTACTTACAATGTGATTATTTATATGGTGAAGGTTGTATTTCCTGTTGGATTATCTTCTTTTCATCCTTACCCTAGCAATTTACCTTGGTACCTCTACTCATCTAGCATTCTAGTTTTGGTCTTATTGGTCTGGCTTTACTTTAAACGTAAAGCCAACCGAACACTTTTATTTGGGTTCGCATTCTTTTTAATTAGTCTCACACCTGTACTTCAGATCGTGGCTTTTGGCCAAGCTATTCATGCGGAGCGATATACGTACCTCCCATATCTCGGTCTTTTTCTATTGTTCGCAATAGGATTTGATTGGTTGTTTACAAGATTCAAAAAGCGAAAATTTCAGCTAATTCCCATTGCTTTTGCATGCATACTAATTGGACTACTCTCGTTTCATTCTTTTAGCAGAAGTAAAGTTTGGAAGAACGATGAAACATTGTGGGAGAACGTATTGGAACAGTATCCAGGTTCTCATTTTGCCTGGGCGAATCTTGGAAACAATCAATTTGAACTCGGAAAAAATGAGAAAGCATTGACCAGCTATAATCATTGCCTGGAGCTTGAAAGCGGTTACTATCTAGCTAATTTGAACAGAGGGATAATTTACCAAGAACGAGGTAAGTTCCATTTGGCTTTAGCCGATTTTGAGAAAGCAATTTCGATATCCAACCACCCAAAAGCTCACCTAAATAAAGGAGCTTTTTTAGTTGAAATGGGAAATGATTCGCTAGCACTTTCGTCTTTTCTAAAAGCTGTTAGACTTGACACCAATTATGCCACGGCTCATTTTAACTTAGGAGGAGTCTACTTTAGACAAGGCGCTACAGAAAAAGCTATTTCCAGTTTTAACTTGGCTGAAGAAAATGGCTTTATTCATCCAATGCTTTATATAATGCGAGCCAGGCTGCATCAGGGTCTGGGCGAAGCTAAGAAGGCCGAACAGGATTTAATAACCTGTGTAGAACAACATTCGAAACATATATCTGGACACGTTGAATTAGGGTGGCATTATATTAAAAATGATGACTCACAAAAAGCGATAGCTTATTTTAGTAATGCGCTTGAATTAGATTCTAAAAACAGAAACGCTCTAGTAAACCGTGGACTTGCTTTTTATCTTCTTGGACAATATAACAGAGCTCTAATCGACTTAGATCTGGCGCAAACAATAGATTCTACTTTCTATCCAACCTTCCATAATAAAGCGCTGGTTCATCAAAAATTGGGTAATCGAAAAATGGCTCTTATTGAATTTAACAAGGCGATCGCCTTGTCAGATAGCGCTGCTAATATCCTAACTGATTTGGATGTTTTTCTTGAAGAAACTGTTGAATAAACGTACTTAATTTTGCTTGAATAACTTTTTCAGTTCTTCAATACTCTTTCCAGATTTAATGTCTTTAAACACACTTGTAATGAAAGGGTCATTTGGCCACCTCGACAAATAGGCTTCACAATGCCGAAGACCGTCATCAGCAGCGTTTGCCTCTATAGCGGTATGAATTGCAATTTTGAACGCCTTTTGTTGATTCGGGTAACCGCAAGCAATCAACGAATCAGAAAATCTATTGGCTTCAAGGTAATTTCCCTTCATAAAATTGGACAACAACTTATAATACGAAGACTCACAGTTGTCCTCTAAAAAGAAATCAGATTCTTCATAAAATACGATTGTAGCATCAAAGTTTTTCTCCTGATTAAAAAAGTAATGACCTACTTTTTGCAGTAATGTACCATGGTAAAAATGATCTGTAAAAATAGCCGAGTCTTTATTGGCTGCTATTAATAAAAGTAGGCTGTCATTAGTAGCAGCATTATCATTTTTAAGCTCAATTAATGCTGTTAACTCCGGATTATTAAAAGCTTCATTTGGTTGACTTTTCCTGATTTCTGTAGCATTTCTGGCGAAAAGTTCTTTTGGATTCTTTCCTTCATGTAGCGCGGATCTAATCTTTTGATAAGCAGTACTTTCAGGCCATCGCTTCAAATATTCATCACAGTACTCCATGGCTTTGACTTTGTCCTCTGCCTCAATTGCTGTATGAATGACCATTTCAAATGCTTTAATAGGGCTAGGAGATTCACAAATAATCACTTCATCGCCATATTCTAGTGCGAGGTTATATTCTCCAATCATAAAATGAGAGCTAAGAAGATAATAGTAGTTTTTACAAAATAGACCTGAATAAAGGTTCGCCTCATTAAAATAAACCAAAGACTCTTTATACCTGTTATTATCGAAACAATATCGCCCGGCATTGTGAAGTAGCTCACTGAATTCAATATCGCTACCAAGCACTGCCTGTGGTCTGACTTCGTCAATTGCCATCAATAATGTCTCCTGCCTCATTTCCAAACTTGGCTGCAATATTGATCCTTGAAGAATGTTTGAACTAGATCCGATCCAATAGGTGTTAAATTCTCGAATTCCCTGACTAACCAATTTATCTGAAAGACTACTTTGATTAGCATTCACAAAAAAGATTGATACACTAAAAATGGAAAAGGCCATAACCGTTCCGGTCAATTGCTTACTCAACAATTTTCCATCAAGTTGCCTTACGATTACAGCTAGCAAAATCAAAAATGGGATAGCCGGCAAAGAGAAGAGATCCCAATCATTTGGCATCGAAAACAACGGATTCATTATAAAAAAGAAGCACATGTATATAAGAAGAGTCAACCCCAAAACTAAAATCAACGGCCTTTTCCAATTGATTTTTTTTCTAAGGAACAACAACAAAAAGATGAGTAGAAATAAACCAGCCGCAGACCAAAGAAAA
>JBLIOB010000041.1:0-20262 GCA_047639575.1 Parvicellaceae bacterium | reverse complement strand
TAAGACCGGAAATACTACCAGATTATCAATTAGAAAGGGTTGATCAAATAAGTGCAACATTGATGAAAACTGAAGCTGATGTGCTTTGTTTGCAAGAGTTGTTTCACTCAAGATTTAAGAAGAGATTGATGGATAGTTTAAGTTCAGTTTATCCTTATTACGTTAAGCCTGGTAAACGAGGACTTCGGTTTACTTCAGGATTAATGATATTCTCCAAGTATAAAATTATTGACTATGATATTTCCTATTATACAAACTCTAGTGGCGTGGATAAAATGGCCAGGAAAGGAATTCAATCCGCTACAATCCGTTTTAAGGATACAAACCTAGTAATTGCGAATACACATCTTCAATCTGGTCAAGGAGTGAAAGAACAAATGGTTAGAAGTTTTCAGTATAGACGTATTAATACGATGATGCAAGATTATTATAGAAAGGATTTTTGGATTGTCGGTGACTTCAATACAAGTGCAGATTCTGCAGCGTTTATTGAGCTCAAATCTACCTGTTCTGTAATTGATGCAAATATAATAAGTAGCGACTTAAAATTCACTTCAAACTTTCCAGATAATGGACTTTACAAATCAGATGGTAAAATTCCGAAACGGATTGATTTTGTTCTCAAAGATGAAAACAGTGATTGGATTAGAGTTGCCGAAAAGATTTCAAGGGCAAAGTTGATGGGGTTCAAGAATCTCAACATGTATTTGTCAGATCATGCTTTGCTCGAGTCTAAGTTCGTTAAACCTTAAAAGAAAACTGAAAAGCGAATGTTCTTGGAGGCATTACATCCCCTGGTCGACTCATATATTCTCTATTGAATACATTTTTAACAACAAATGACCCTTTAATATGATCACTTATTTGGTAAGCAAGTCTAGAATCAAAAACCCAATCTCCTTTGTCATGAATTCTACGATATTCATCCATCCCTGGTAGGATGGCTATATTGCCTATCAAAGGATACTGAAACTGGTAGTCAATGTTTGGCGCGAAGCTGTTAAAACGGGCACTAAAGCCAACAGCCCATTTTTTATAATCAAATTGAATATCCCCTTTTATCAAATGATTAAATCGGTATTTCAAGATCTTAGATTCAGGATCACTAAAAGTTGATATATATGCAGAATCTGCATCAATTGCAATTGGATTCATGTAGGTGTAGCCGGCCAATATGCTAATTCCAAAATCATCAGTGAAATTGCCTTTTCCTACAATTGACATGTCAACACCGGAAATTCTGGCTGCTTGAATATTTTTGGACTGAGCCCCAAATCGAGCTACATAAGCTGCAACGGGATCTGGTGCCGAAGTAATGGTAGACGGGTCTGATGGTGTACCATCTGATTCATAAATCCCAAATGTAAATTCCATCATGTTTTGATAGCTCGTCACAAATCCGGCAACGTCCACGTAACCTTGGAATTTTCTAATCTTGAATCCTTGTTTAATACCAATTTCAGCACTCCAACCAGTTTCCGCTTCAATATTTGGACTTGGGAAAATATTCAATAAACTTACTGCGGTTGAAACGTATTTTTCTGCAATTGTTGGGAATCGATATCCTTGACCAAATGAACCTCGTAAAAAAGTGAATTCGCCTAATTCGTATGCGGCACCAGCTCTAAATACAGGTTGAAGCGGCAGCTTTTTTTCGCCAATAGTAAATGTTGATCTAGTAATGGTATTGTCTATTCGAAAGTACTCCGCTCGAACTCCTGCAGAGAGATTGAGCTTGTCGAAATATTTTTTATCAAATTGTGCATATAGGGCGATGTTATTGGAGTTGTGATCGCCATAAAGTTCTGACCCAACATTCGTATACATGGTAGTTATTCCTGTAGTGAAATTGTATGCTTTTTCCTTGTTGCGTTTGGCAAACTGATATTCCGCAAACAACGTGTTAGCCGTTGCTCCCTGTTCTGTGTTATTCACGTTTGTGGTGTTATACCATCTCGTACGTAAACTATGTTTATATCCTTTTTTGGAGAAATAAGTAATGTATGGATCTACGTTTATTCGATATGAATTATAATCACTTAGGGTAGTTGTAGCAGGATCCGTTCCACCTTGGGGAATTAATACACTATCTGCATTCTGCCAAATGAAAAACAAAGAACCTCTTTGAACTTGAGCATTGAAATTAAGCCCAACTGCGAGTCCATCTATTTTTTTAGAACGGTACCTAAGGTTGGTATTGAATCGTACACGTTCTTCAAATGCCCCTTGCCGATACCCTATATCTTTAAATCCAGCGCCACCAAATGTTACGTCTAAGTTATCTTTAACTCTTCGCGAGTGGAAGAAATTAATACCCGTATAGTAGAGTGGTTTATTCGACCATCTTTGATCCTTTCTTTTTAAAATCGTATCTCCGGTTCCGCTTAAACTTGAACCTTTGTAATCTGCATATGGGGTGTCGTAAAACCCTGTAAATATTCGAACGTTAGTCCGTGGTTTAATTTTAGGAAAACCAGTTCTAATATGTACAACACCGTTCAAAGCTGAAGACCCATAAAGAACAGATGAAGCTCCTTTGATAATTTCTATTTGTTCTAAGTTTTCGATTGGAAGTGAGTTCCATTTAATGTCGTTCGCATCCCCAGCAAGCATTGGTATATCGTCCACCATTAGTAATACTCTACTGCCAGCACCGTAGCTAAAACCTGCTCCTCCACGAATAGAGATTTGATCTTCCTGCATATTAACACCAGGTACTTGATCCAATATTTCTTCACAGGATACAGTGCTTTTACTTTCCAGTAAATCTGGTTTTAGAACAGACATTGAAACGGTTAACTCGCTTAATTTTTGCTCAAATTTCCCTGCTGATACAACCACTTCTTCAATTAAGTTTTTGTCTTCTTTGTAAGTGATATTGTGCGTTAGCGTCTCTCCTTCGATAAAAAGGATCGATTCTGAAACGTCAATAAAGCCAAAAGATTTAAAGGTAATAAAGTGCTTTCCAGCCGTGGCTTCAATTTCGTATTCACCGGAGTTATTAGTAGTGGCAACCATTTTATCATCTAGATAAATATCGCTTCCTATTAATTCATAACCCAGGTCATCAACAAGTTTTCCTTTTAATTTGCCCATTTGCGCGAAGCAAAAAATAGGCGCAAGAAAAAACAGGAGAATATACAGTTTAGCCATTTGATCGTTCTTATTTACTCATATAAATTGAAAACAGGGCGGATGAGTTAAGGCAATATAGGAAAATTGAATCAACTAATTTGTCTAAAAAGATGCTGCTATTTTATAAAACTATTTTAAAACGTAAATAGATTACGTTCTGGAAGCATAATGTTGACGTTCCATGGAAAAAACAGAATTGCAATATCTAATTGCATTAACTCAGGTAGAAGGAATTGGTCCAATTGTAGGTAAGGAGTTATTAAACTTTTTTGGATCTGCTCAAAACATTTTCAATGAATCACAAAAAGCCCTGAAGACATTAAAACGGGTAGGTCCTGCGCTTGCTGAAAGCGTTGCCAAAAAAAACACTTTGGTAATTGCCGAGCGCGAACTTGCATTTATTGAAAAGCACAACATCTCAACGATTTCAATATCAGAAAGTGATTACCCAAATAACCTTATAAATTGTATCGATAGCCCAATCTTATTGTTTTACAAAGGAAATGGGCCATTGAACGAGAAGCGGTCAGTAAGCGTTGTTGGAACGAGAGAATGCACTAGTTATGGGCGCGATTTTGTAGAACAACTGATAGATCTTTTAGCTGGCAAAAATATTGCGGTTCATAGTGGTTTAGCTTATGGTATTGATATTACGGCCCATAAACACTGTTTAGATAAAGGTGTTCCTACTTATTGTTCATTAGCGCATGGTTTTGATAGAATTTACCCACATCGACATCGAGGGTTTGCAAATCAAATACTGGAAGAAGGCGGTTGGATTACGGAGTTTTTATCTGGAACAATTCCTGATCGAGAAAATTTCCCAAAGCGAAATAGAATTGTTGCAGGTATTTCCCAAGCAACAATTGTTGTAGAATCTGCAAGAAAAGGAGGTTCGTTAATTACCGCTGATTTGGCTAACGCATACGGTAGAGATGTGTTTGCTCTTCCAGGAAGAGTAACAGATGCTAAATCCGCAGGATGTAATTTTTTGATAAAAACAAATCGAGCACATTTATTGGAAACACCCCAAGATTTTCTTTATCTGATGAATTGGGATAGTGAAAAACCGAAAGCGGTTCAATTTAAAATGTTTGAAAATCTTTCTGGTCTGGAAAAAGGGGTAGTGCAAATAATTCAAGAAAAATCTTTAATCGGAATTGACGACTTGGCGGAAAAATTAGAAAAATCGATGAGCGAATTATCTACTGCTTTGTTGTTAATGGAATTCAATGGTATTGTAAGACAATTACCTGGAAAGATATATGAGTTGGCCTAGTAAAACCAATCATTTTTGTTATGCGTGCATAACAACTAAAAGTCACCTAAAAGACCATCGATAAGAAATCTCTGTAGTCCAATGCAGTAAATGATACAGAGGTGTTTTCCGAATGTAAAAATTCTATACATTTGCCATCTAGTTTAAAAATAACAACAAGGAAATGACAAGTATAGATCAAGCTGTTGCGTCACCATTTCAGGCAGAAATAGATGCTTTTATGGATCAGGTGAAAGCCAAGAACGGACACGAAGCAGAGTTTTTACAAGCAGTGCATGAAGTTGCCGAAGCTGTAATTCCTTTCATGGATAAGCACCCTAAGTATAAGGAGCACAAGATTCTTGAAAGAGTAGTAGAGCCAGAAAGAACCCTAATGTTTAGAGTTCCTTGGTTAGACGATAAAGGTGGTGTTCAAGTGAACAGAGGTTATAGAGTTGAATTTAATTCTGCAATTGGACCTTATAAAGGTGGATTAAGATTTCATCCATCTGTGAATCTTTCGATTCTTAAGTTTTTAGGATTTGAACAAATTTTCAAAAACTCACTAACTACACTTCCTATGGGCGGTGGTAAGGGTGGGTCTGATTTTAATCCTAAAGGAAAATCAGATAACGAAGTAATGAAGTTTTGCCAGTCTTTTATGACTGAACTTCAAAGACATATTGGACCAGATACAGATGTTCCTGCGGGAGACATTGGAGTAGGTGGAAGAGAAATCGGATACATGTTTGGTCAATACAAGAGATTAAGAAATGAGTTTACTGGGGTTCTTACCGGAAAAGGTAGAAACTGGGGTGGATCATTAATTAGACCAGAAGCAACTGGATACGGAACAGTATACTTTGCTAAAGAGATGTTGAAGAAAAACAGTGATTCTTTTCAAGGAAAAACGGTTGTTGTTTCAGGATCTGGAAACGTAGCACAATATGCTTGTGAAAAAGCAACTGAGCTAGGTGGTAAAGTGGTTACTTTTTCTGATTCAAAAGGATTTATTCACGATCCAGCGGGTATCAATGCTGAGAAATTAGCTTGGATCATGGATTTGAAAAATAATAGAAGAGGAAGAATCAAGGAATATGCTGATGCTCATGAAGGTGTTACTTTCCATGAAGGACAAAGACCTTGGACTGTTGCTTGTGATATTGCACTTCCTTGTGCTACTCAAAACGAGTTAAACGAAGAAGAAGCAGCAGTTCTTATTGGAAATGGATGTATTTGTGTTGCTGAAGGTGCTAACATGCCATGTACGCCAGAAGCAATTGCTAATTTCCATCAAGCCAAGATTTTGTTTTCACCTGGAAAAGCGTCTAACGCTGGTGGTGTTGCAACGTCAGGTTTGGAAATGTCTCAGAACTCTTTAAGACTATCTTGGACAAGAGAAGAAGTGGATGAAAAACTTCACAGTATCATGGTTTCAATTCATGATGCATGTGTGGCTTATGGAACTGATGAAGACGGATACGTTGATTATGTAAAAGGAGCGAACGTTGCAGGTTTTGTAAAAGTTGCAGATGCAATGATTGATCAAGGTCTAGTTTAATAGAATTAAGATTTCCTTTAGGAAATGTAAACCTGACTTGCTTAAACCAAGTCGGGTTTTTTTATGCCTTATCGATCCATCAAAGAAGGTCCTTCTTTTCTGAAATGTTCAATTTTCGAAAGGAATAGTGCTGCCATTAACTTGGCCCTAGCCACTGCTTCATCAGCTTTTACTCCTTTAAATTGAGTCTGTATGTTTTCAGTGAAAAGAGTCACCCATGTTTCAAAGTGAATTTTTGAAACATCTAATTTCATATGAGGAGGAAACGGCCGTCCGGAATAAGCTGGAACATTGAGTAAGATCGATTGCCAAAAACCATACATCTTTTCCAAATGCTCTGGCCACCTATCTTCTATCACTCGATTGAAAATTGGTCCAAGCAGTTCATCTTTTTGAATTTTGGCGTAAAATGTATCCACCATAGTCTTCACGTCATCTATTGATTCAATGTCTTGCATGGAGCAAAGTTACGTTTCAATACATGACGAACGTCAGAATGATCTATTATTAACCCATTTCCAGTCGAGAATACCTTAACGATTTGTTAAACCTGTTAAAATCAAGTTAAGTGCTGGAACTTAGGTTCATGTAATCATTAGGTTGGGGCATGAAAACATTACTATTTACGATTGCGATCTTAGGATTTGTGCAAATCCATTCACAATCGAGTCATTTAAAAGTAGCTGCATTTACTGGAGATACTTGCCAACAAGGAGATACGATAGATCTTGAAGGAGAAATCTATAATCCCACTAAAGAGTCGGTTCAATTAATTAAAAATAAGGAAAGTTCGTTGCTTAGTGATCTACTAGGAGGAACGAAAATTAAACCTGGAGAAAGAATAAAATTCAATATAGCGTACAACACGATAGGAAAATATGGTGATGTTTCTGGCTCCGAACGAATTCGTACTTCTGATGGGAAATGGGGTTGTTCTTTTCATTGGAAGGTATACGTGAAAGCAGATAAAATGCCTGAAATTGAATTTGATGAAGTCATAATTACGAGAGATTCAATACCAAGAGGAGGTGATGGATTATTCGAATATCATTTTACCAATACAGGCAATTTACCTTTGATTATTACTCGGGTGAATACAAGTTGCGGCTGTTTGGTGCCGTCCTTCAGTAGAGATCCTATTTTGCCTGGAGAAAAAGGGATTATTAAAGGACGTTATGATACAAAGCGGATCGGTCCAATTAATAAGAGTATGACTATAAGAAGTAATGCAGAACATCCAATTGTAGTCGTAAGGTTGAAAGGTTCGGTATTCGTTACAAAAGAGTGGATGAAAGAATATAAAGAGATGCAGTTGAACCGAGGCGGGGTTGAGTATTAGTGTTACTCATTCTATTACAGTAGAACTCATGATCAACTTAGCCTCGAGATCAAAACACATAAGTTAAGTCTCTCATCTACTATCTAAATAAATCCTATTTTTGCTAGAAACAAGTACATTTTTGAATCTTTCACCCAAAAATATTTCAATCACGATAGGATGCATTTTTTGCACGCTTAATTCGTTTGCGCAATCGCCAACTCTTGGATTGCTCCATTACGACCCCCTTGTGTCGCACGGCTATACATTATTCACTCCTGAGTTAAACAATAGTGCGTATCTCGTTGATAACTGTGGACAAAAAGTGAATGAATGGACATTTAGTGAAGTACCGGGGCTCACCTGCTATTTACTCGAAAATGGCACATTATTACGTGCAGGAAAAGATTCTTTGGAAATTAGAGATTGGGACAACACTCTGCTCTGGTCATACGCTACCAGTGATAATGGATTGAAGCAACACCATGATATTGAACCACTTCCAAATGGTAATATTCTTTTGGTTGTTATGGGGTTCTATGGGGACTCAACAATGACTTCTGAAGGTCGAAATCCGGCAAGCCTTGTTGGGAACTTGAAATTGGATCAAATTATTGAGCTTGAGCCCGTTGGCACAAATAGTGCAAATATTGTTTGGCAATGGAACTTTATAGACCACCTTGTTCAAGATTTTGACAGCTTGCAAGAAAACTATAATTTGGTTGAAAACCATCCGGAGCTGTTGGATATCAATTTTGACAATGGGAATGATATCGATTGGGTTCATGTAAATGCTGTAGACTACAATGCGGCTCTTGATCAAATCTTAATTTCGGCACGCCATCTAAACGAAATCTACATTATCGATCACAGCACCACTACTGCCCAGGCCGCTAGCCATTCAGGAGGGAACTCAGGCAGAGGGGGTGACTTTTTGTGGCGGTGGGGAAATCCCCAAGTATACCGGCAAGGGACAAGTGCCGATCAGAAACTTTTCAAACAACACGATGCACGATGGGTTCCTGATGGATATGTTGACGAACATAAAATTTCTGTATTCAATAATACTGGCAATGGTGTTGCTTTGGAAAGCTATCTCCACCTTATAGAGCCAGAAATTGTGGGCGTTAATTACACCATGTTGAGCAATGCTTTTCTACCTGCTAGTTTTGATTGGACATGGGGAGGAATGTTATTAGGCCACACATTATATCAAAGCAAGAAAAGCGGCTGCCATGCACTTCCAAATGGTAGTTTTATAGTGACGGAAACAACTTTAGGAACGGCATCAGAGATTCTGAAAGATGGAACTGTTCTGTGGAGTTATAGAAATCCGACAGGTCAAAGCGGGGTCTACAATCAATTTGACGTAGTTAATCTCAATCTGAACAGTTTATTTAGGGCGGAGAAATACCAGTCTGATTATGTTGGTTTTACTGGAAAAGACCTGACGCCACAGGGGATTATTGAAGACGACAACTCAAATTCTGATTTATGCATTTTGGTAGGAGTTGAAGATGTAGAGTTGGATTTAATAAAGCTTAAAAATCCCATAAACGATGGTTTTATTCGATTTACTGAGACAATTTATGCCGACATGATTATGATCACCGACATAAGTGGACAAAATGTTTATCGGAAAGTCAATTTCAGTGGCGATCACATTCAGGTCAACACAGCTCCAGGTGTTTATCTCATTCAAATCTCAATGGGTAATCAAATTACTAGTAGAAAAATCATCATGCTTTAGTCAATTTTTTTTTAATAAAGATTCCGCATATTCAGGCATCAGTGGAGTACCTGTTTTAAATTGTTGAGAGCTATGAGGAATATACTTTGCACTAACGTTATGCATATATAAGACGCGTTGCCAAATGAATTATTTCACTAAAGTGTAGCAGTTATATACCACTGATTTAGACTGCAGTTTAAGATGAACGTCCGACCCTTTTACAACATTAATATTCTTTATGAATCGAGGTATTAGCCAAGGGAACTTCGTAATAAATGGGGATTGCTTGGCGGAATTAATCTCAATTGAATCAACTACAGAAGATGTAAATTCTCGCTTTTGCAAAATAGTAAAACCTGCTCCCAATAACTGAGCTTCGGTCTTTTCGACTTTATTTGCATTAATGAGGTCAGCGTAGGCGAAAGTTCCATTATCCTGCAATGCTGTGTACACCCGGTTAAAAAAGTCCTCTTTCGAGTGATAACAATGGGACGATTCTAAATTGACGATGAAATCGAACTTCTCCTTTTCGAAAGTGAATTTGGTTGCATTCCCTTCATTAAACGTTATGTTTTTATGGACATTTAATTGATTAGCAAGTTTAATGTTTGCAAGCGATAAGTCAATACCGAATATTCTAGCAGCGCCTAGATATTCTGAAAAAATGTAGCAACCTCCACCTCGACCGCAACCAACTTCTAAGACACTTTTCCCTTCCATATTTAGGTTTCTAACAAGTTCGCTGTATAGCCTAATAAAACTTTCATCTTTAAGGTCAGCATCTTTTAATTTTAGATGATTTTTGGTAGAGTGGAACCCTAAATTCATGAAACGTCTGGGAGACTTCACCGCGCTGGAGTAACAGCCAGCAAGGTTGTAAAACAGTTTTAAGAACAGTCTAGTTATTGACATATTATGATAAAATGGAAGGTGCTCATATTATTTTAGTCAGGCACAAATTTAAACTGTCTTCATACGTTTTTCACAATTCAACATAGGATAAATGGTACTTTATTAAAATCAATTCTACAATTTTATAATCGGATACTGGCCACCATTATATGTGAAAAAATAATACCCTGTACTTAATTTTGAAAGATTAATCTTAATTTTTCTATCTCCATGATTTATAAAGGGAAAATTAACTGAACGGCCACTAATATCGATAAAAGGAATGAATTTAGGCAAGTCAAGATTCGATGTAATCTCGATCGTCAATTCGTTCTTTAAAGGGTTAGGGTAATAGTTTAGAACCGTGTTTTCAACGTCATTGATACTGGTGGTGCCACATGAGCTAATAATGTTATTTACATGAAAAGTATACGAAGCCAGATAGCCTATTCCATAGTTTATCCAGACCTGGTAATTTCCTGTGTCCGCGATCATAATATTGGCAGTGGTATCTCCAGTATTCCAATAATATTCTTCATAACCAGATGGAGCTTCTAAAAAAGTACCAGAGGACGAACAGTTAATTATTGGCCGATTTAATTTGAAGGGTAATTCATGCTTTACTATTCGATATGAAATATATTGGTCAGGAAGGTCTAATTCCATAACAATATTTCCTGCCGGGTCCACTTCTGAAAATAGTTCTGATGTAGTGTAAGGAATGGCCGCGGCCCAATCAATTACGGTATTTCCTGCAGGAAGCCTCCTTGAACTTCCTTGATAGCGGCTACTTAGTCCGTGAGGGTTTTTGTACTCCCAATTTAACGTTGCGTGATGTGGGTTGCTCACTGTAACCGTATGTGTGGAGGTTCCTGAGCAATTACCTGTTCCATTATTCCAAGAGTAGGTGATGTCATAACTACCTGTTGGCACTAAAGAAGGATCAAAAGTTCCTCCGCCCCCGTCTGTTGAAGTTAATCCAGGGATTCCAGCCGCTGGTGTAATTGAGAAAATTGTAGTACCAGATAAATTTGGTGGTGGATTTACGGTAACCGTTTGAGGATTTCCATCAGAGACCCATGTTCTACTAGCCAAAGCAGCGCCAGTGTGGCAATCAAAAACTTGATAAGTCATGTTGATACCAGTCGCACTTCCTTCATTTAAAATAAATGCATGTGACACAGACGGCTGAGCTAAACCGAGATCTCCAGTGTAATTTGTATTTGGAGCAGGAAACTCTGTGCCTAATGAAGATCCATTTTCGAAAAATTCTATGCTCAAAGCTGTATTCGTACTGGTAGGAAAAACTTGAATGGCAATACATGGAGTTATCGCTGCGGCAGTATTAAACCCATCTTGATCCGCCAGCAATATAACCGATGCATCATCGCAGTCCATGGTGGAAGCTAGTGGTTCCGTGCTAACTCCATTCCAAACACCAAAATCAATTGGAGGGCAAACGTTTATGCAGTTAGTAGTTCCAGTACTTGACGGTAGTATATTATAAGAAATATCAGTAGCGTTGTTAGAAAAGTTCGTAATTAACATCATATAAAACTCACCAGGTATTGCCCCTACAATATTAGCAATTTCTGTAGCTGATGTTGAATAACTACAATCTTCTGTATTACCTGCGGTTAGCAACGTAGTACATGGAGATATTTGATCCACAAACGGGCCGTATAGAATAAAATCTAAGTCCTCATTGTTTGAATTTGAAATTTCAATATCTATGTTTCCTCCCGTTGATACTTCAAAAAAGAACCAAGCGGGGTTAGGTAGTGTCAACAAGCAGCCATAATCTGGCCCAACTGCTGCAGTGCCAGTTCCGGCACCTGCTGGATATATTGCAATAGTTTCCAAACAGGTAGGATACACTGTGGCGCATGTGCCGTTTGGAGTTTGTGATATTAATGGTAGACTAAAAATTACGGCAAAAAGAGGGCTAAAATCTTGGTGTTCATAGTGGCGGTGATTGTAGTTGGTGTCTTCGCAGATACTAAAATAGGAAAGTTAGAAAAAAAACTAAAAGTTAGAGAAAGAAAACCCTAAATTCGGATGTCATCTTTACATACTGACTTACCTTGTTAGCTGATTATTTCTATTTTTGATTCAATGAAAGTTCGTCCAAGTTATTCTAATAAAACGGTTTTTGTAATAATCACCATTTTGTGTTTCATTATCTACGGGAACTCCCTTCAGAACGGTTATAATTTTGATGATGCCTGGTCTTTTGAGAATAAAGGGGAAACAGATCTAATTACTGGTATTCAGAACAGCTTTAGTTCTACGTATGTGAGCATTGGAGAGTTGAATTATGGCTATCGACCTATTTCCATTGCGCTATTTGAGGTAGAGCAAGCAATTTTTGGGCAAAAGCCCACAATTAGCCATGGGATAAACGTATTGTTCTACATTCTCGTTTGCTATTTATTGTTTATCTGGTTAAGTAAATATGTAAAAGTCAATTGGTGGCTCGCATCGATTGTTACGCTCATATTTATTTTCCTTCCAATACACTCGGAAGTAGTTAATAGTATTAAGAATCGGGATGAACTGCTAAGTGCCTTGTTCGGGATTTTATTTTTAATTATGTGTTGGAAATACTACCGAAAAGGTGGTGTTGCACCTCTTCTAATTGGGTTTTTGTGTTTCATTCTTGCTTTATTGTCTAAACCTAACGTGGTGACTTTTATCGCAATTGTTCCTTTAGGTTTATTACTTACTTCAGAATTGAATAAGAAAAGGCTGGTCGTAATGATAATATCCCCAATTCTGCTTTTAGCGGTCGCTACTCAGTCCATCAAAGCGGTAACGGATTTAGGGGAGATAAAAAATGTTCATGAGGTTGTAGAGAACCCTTTATACGGAACTCATAGTGGTGCCGATAAAGTAAATGTCGCTATCAATTCATTTGGATTTTATCTTACTGGGTTAGTATCTGTTCACGAATTCGGTGCGTATTATGGACTGGATACCATTGATTTTTTAAAGCTGCATGTTAGCTACCAGATTGCCGTGTTGATTTACGTGATTTCGTTGATAGTTTTGCTAATTCTATATTTTAAATCGAGAAAATACAAATTGTCTGTTTTTGCTTTACTGTTTATTTCTATAGCGATACTTCCTTTTTTAAACATCTTTCAGGTAATGCCAGGGGTTGTTGGTGAAAGATTAGTTTTTCAATCTTCTATCGGTTTCTCCTTATTGATAGGAGGAATCATTTATCACTTATTAATGAAGTTTAAAAGTGGTTCTCTTAAAATGGTTAAACCATTGGTTATTGGCTTGCTTGCAGTAGCAACAGTGTTTTGGGTTGTGAAAACGGTTAGCAGAAACAATGATTGGCATAGCTTAGAATCTTTGATGAGTGCTGACTTGGAGAAATATCCTAAATCTTTAAAAATGAACATGATTATGGGAAGCGTTCAGTATAATCAGGGTATAACGACTGAAGGAAACGTAAGGAATATTGTTGATGTCGAGAAAATCAAATTGGCTCGTAATCATTTTTCTCTGGCGCTGGAAACATTTGCCGAACATAAAGTGGCACTTTTTAATATAGCCTGGATGGATACTTATATCCTACAAGGAAACCCGGATACGTTGCAAACGCAATGGGACAAACTGGTAGAATTGGAAGTGTTGGATTCGGCTGAAGTAGTGCCTCACATGTTTAATATATTAGAACTGAAAGGCAAAACAAAAGAAGCGTTGGATTTGAGCGTTGTCGAATGTGGAAAAGGTGATTTAGCCCTTGGGATAGGCGGGATGCGGATTGCCGTTTCGAAAAGCAAATGGAAATATGTTTGGGAATTAAGCCAATGCCTGTACATGGATGAAGGTCAACGTCATCAAAAATTAATTGAAATGTGGAAAAGGCTAAGTCAATCAGACCCTGAAAAAGCAGAGTTGCTAATGCAGGCGTTAATTACAATGGACGAAAGTCCATATTATGGCAAAATTAGAGTACAGAATTTGATGCTGACAAGCCGGTTTTCAGAGTGCCTCGAATTATTAAATAAACTCGATGTTCGATTCCCGAATGACGTAGAAATTAAAATGTTTTACGGTAACATCTACACTTCCTTGAATCAAATTGAGAATGCATTAATAGCATTTAATGAGGCTTTATTATTACAACCAGATAATGAAAACTTAAGCGCTCACATTAAAACATTACAACAATGACCTTTAAATGGTTATTGATTTCTTAAAATGAACAGTAAGTTAACTTCCGATGGATTGCCTGAGAAATTATGGTATGCCTTTAAAGGCAGGCCGTACAACGGAAATGCTTTATCCTTTTATAACTCCAATTCATTTGAGTGGGCGTTGGAATTAGAAGAAAATATTCCTGTAATTAAAAAAGAGATTCTAAAATTCTTAGAAAAGAATGAAAGTGGATTTGTTCCGTATTTTAACAGCGAGCTGACATCAGATAATGACAGTTGGAAGACTATATCATTTAAGTTTTGGGGCCAGAACTTATCTATTTATGATCAAGTACCAATTACGAAAGAATTCCTAACTAAAGTACCCAATCTTACCTCCGTTGGGCTTAGTAAAATTGGAGCGGGCAAAGAAATCAGGCCTCATTCCGGAGATTCGAATGCAATTATTCGATGCCATCTTCCAATTAAAATACCTGTGGGTCTGCCTGATTGTGGTATTGAGGTGAAAGGAGAGAAAATGCCTTGGCCAGAAGGTAAGTTGGTTATGTTTTGTGATGCACAAGAGCATAGCGCTTTTAATTTTTCAAATGAGGATAGGATCGTTTTAATATTCGATTTTTTAAGAACTGATTTTCAGCAGAAGGAGAAACGGATTTTGGCAAATGTAACAGGAGAACTTTGGTTGCAAAATCGAAAATCAGGCAATAAGCTAATTTCGAAAATGCCTCGATTTTTTCAAGGCTTCATAAGGTATTGTGTCGTTCTAAAACTCCAATTATTTAATTAGAACAGTATTTTCGTGGTGGATTAAAAATCAGATGACAAAAAGAGAACTTAATATAGCAACATTAATAATAGTTGCAGTGTGCTTTTTAGTATATGGTAATACACTCAAAAACGATTATTCTCTTGATGATAATTATGTAATAGTTGATAATCCAATAGTTGAGAAAGGAATTAAAGGGATTCCTCAAATATTCAAATCACATTATGTAAATCGAGATATTGAAAAACATAGTTATAGGCCGGTTACATTAACAACCTTCGCGATTGAATATCAGTTTTTCAAAGCTAACCCAACGATTGGACATCTTATCAATTTGTTGTTATATACGTTAACGTGCATTATTCTGTTGAGGTTGTTGTTGCGTCTTTTTAGTAGTTACCATTGGATGTTGGCTGCATTGGCTACTTTTATATTTCTGTTTCTACCTGTTCATTCGGAACCTATAAATAACATCAAATCGCGTGATGAATTATTGTGCTTACTGTTCGCATTAAGTGCGCTTTTTCAATTTGTTAAGTATGCAGATCGAAAAAAATGGTTCAGTTTAATGTTGGGTATATTGTTAATGATATTGTCTCTATTATCTAAAGCTTCTTCGGTAACCTTTTTAGCAATTATTCCTCTTACCATGTACTTTTTCACAGATATTAAATGGAAGAGGTTATTATCCACAATGATGGTAATTTGTGTTGCCTTATTATTAGTTAAGTTGGGGTCCATGAGGGTTACTGGTCCAATTGAATCAGTTAGGGAGAATATGTTCCATGAGAATCCATTTTATGAAAATGGCACAGCTCATTTAAACCGAATTCCTATGGGGTTCTATACCATAGGAATTTACCTCGGACTACTTACTTTTCCAAAGGATCTGATCTGTTATTATGGATATAATCAGGTGGATATGGTGGGATGGGGAGATCCGATGTTTTGGGTTTCCGCTATAGTTGTCTTAGCCATTGCTTCGTTATGTATTTACAAGTTCCGATCTAAAAGCCCACTGGTTTTTGGCGCTATATATTTCTTAATTGCAATTTCTATGTTTGCAAATGTTGCGAAGCCTGTAGTCGGCATTATTGGTGAACGGTTCACTTACGTTCCATCGGTTGGTTTTGCAATTGCGATTGCTTTCTTAATTTTGAAACTGGTTAAATATCCACTATTAAATGAAGGTAAAAAGTCATATTATGGTTACATTTTATTTGGAATTTTAAGTGTCTTTTTTATTTCTAGTACCTTAAGAATTGTTACCAGAAACCAAGACTGGAAAGATAACTTAACATTGATGCGTCATGATGTTAAGTTGGCGCCAGATTCAGCGAAATTGCATGCGTTAATCGGAGGTACGCTTTTCCATCAGATTAGAGGGGAGTCAAATGTTCAAAGACGACACAGCATGACTGTTGAAGCAATAAATCATTATAAAAGCTCCGTTGATCTTTATGAAGAATATTATACCTCATGGAACAACATGGGGACTTTATATTTCAATGAGCTTAAGGACTATCAATCTGCTAAGAACTGTTATAATAAGGCTGTTAACATTAGGCCTGAGTACCCAGCTTCTCTGTATAGCTTAGGATATTGTAATGAATTAGAAGGGGAGTTTGACAAGGCAATTCAAAACTATCAAAGAGTTTTAGAAATCGACCCTGAATATAGTGCAGCAAAAACCCATTTGCAGAACTTACTGATGACTAAGTCAAATTAGTTAAAACCTGATTACAGTCATTTTGAAATTTGCATTAATGTAATTGACAGGGGGAATATTATCTTAAATTTGACTTTAGAATGAAATTGATGTAAAGCCATGATGAAAAAATTAAATAAGATCCCATTCAGGATCCGTTTGAAGTATGGCTATTATCAATTTTTTGATCATTTTTTAACTCGCCCCAGATTTTTTAATTGGACCAGAAAAGGCAGAACGAGATTTTACAGGAAACTAGAAAACCGGCTGGAGCAAACTGGTGAGGGTACACTCACTCCTGTGGATCGTGTAAAGGACATTTCACGAAAAGATTTTTTTAAAAATTATGTAAAAAAAGGAATCCCTGTTATAATGGAGGGGAAAGCCGCTGATTGGAAGTGTGTTCAAGAGTGGTCTTTAGAATATTTTAAAGAACTACATGGAGACGATGAAATCGTATTCTTAAATCAACGCGATATTAATGTTGGTGATTATGAGCAAACTACCTTAGGTAAGGTAATCGATACCATCCGAGAAGGGGGCAGTAAGTATTATCGTTTTTACCCTTTGCTTACGGAACACCCAGAGCATTTACTAGACTTTGATTATGAATGGTTAAAAAGCTTGCGAAGAAGGTTTGCAATTGGAGAAGCGTTTCATGTTTTTATCAGTGGAAAAGGCGGATTTACTCCAATACATAATGCAAATTCAGAGAACATTTTTACTCAGATTTATGGGGAGAAAAAGTGGGTCTTATATCCAATGGAAGCAACTTGTGTGGTGGACCCTCCGCCAACCCGAAACTTTTATAGAAGCGCTTTAGTGAAAAGAGGTAAGGACTTTGATCCATTTGAAAGGAATTTTGAAGACTTTCCACTTTACAAACACATAAACGGATATTCGGCTCATTTAAAACCTGGTGATGTCTTTTACAATCCTCCTTATATGTGGCATGCGGTTAAAAACCCTACCGATAGCATAGGAGTAGGATATAGATATTTTACTCCAGCTCAGACATTTTTTAAGTATCCCTTGTATTTTGGACTTGAACTATTTGCCTTTAACCCTCCTATCTGGAAATCTTGGAAAAGATATGGAGATATCAATTTATTGCATTTGATGGAGACCAAAAGGCTTAAGAAATTGGAAAAAGAAAGAGGTGAAGGTAAAATTACAGATACCGTAAAATCAAAGCCTAAAACGTTTTAAAACAGTCAATTAACAAAAAGGTGTGATTGCAAAGGAGCCAGAAGTTTTTCAACCAACTTAAATTTTAGTATTTTCGATCCTTTAAATCTAGTTATTCAGATTTTCGCCAAGATTTATTTTTACCACAAAGTATTTTTTTCTTGGCGTTTTAGATTTTAATGATTAGAACGTATTTTAACTCATATCACGATAATTTAACACATATGAAACGCCACTTTTCACTTTTAATTGCCCTTGTTCTTATAGGGTCGGCTAGTCAAGTTGTTGCCCAATCTTCAACTCCGAAAAAGCCAGCATCAATTGCGCCCTCAACCAAAGTAACTCCAACTGTAAAGAATAGCCAGCCCATCCTTCAAACTACTTTAGGAGACAAAACTTTATTTATTACAACATTAAAAGAGGCTATTACCAAGAATAAAGACGGAAGTAAAACCTTTAAGTTCAAAGTGGACGGTATTGACAACGCAAAAGAACTAGTTGAATTTGTGGATTACCTGAAAAATGCTGAAGGGATGAGTTCAGTTGAGATGAACTTAATAAAAGACCAGACCTATTCTGGATCGATCAATTTGGCCTCTATGATGACCAGAGAGAGACTTCAAAATTACTTCAAGAGATGTGGAGTATCTGAGATTGTAACAAGCAAGGAGACAATTAAGCTTTAATCCATAACCAAATTACTATGAGAACTTTATTTAACAACGCAATAATTGCGGTTACCTTAATTTTTGGAGTTACCGCATCATACGGTCAAAGTAATAATTGCTCACCTGCTACCACGTATAATAATGGAGCACTTTGTGTGCCTGTTGCAGGAACTAATGCTGGCTCTAATACTGGCCCTGAAGATTCATATGCAGCTGCAGACATTTGTGCACTTTCAGTCGAAAATACGATTTGGTATACGTTCACAGCTCCTACAGCAGACACATATACAGTTACTTGGGATGTTGGTGCTTGTGGATCTGGATTTGGATTGCAAACAGGTGTGTTAACTGGTCCATGCGGTGGACCATATACTTCTTTAAATTGCAGTTATGCTGGTACAGGAGTGTCTACTTCATATACGTTTGTAGCTGGAGCTGGACAACAAGTTTGGCTAATTGCTGATGGCGATGGAGGCGATCAATGTCCTTTCAATATAGATATATGTGGAACTGCTTGTGCCGCGGATGTGGGCACGATTACTATTTTATTGAATGGAGTAGCTACGGCTAGTCCGGTATATTTATGTGCGGATGGAACGGACTGTATTGACCTTATTTCCAACAATGATTTTGTTCTTCCTCCGGCTCAACCCGGAGAATTGGCAGAATTAATGTATGCTTTGTATACATGCCCTCCTACAACTGGTGACCCTGCTACAGATCCTTGTTATACTGGGTCATTATGGTCGGGTCAGGATTTTTTAGATTGTAATCCATCGACCTACGGTTTAACTGGCCCTTTCTATTGGGTGCCAATTACGGCAGATGATAGTGATAATGGAGGTAATCCAAACGCGGTAATTCACTGGGATCAGAATGGCGATGGTTGTTTTGATCAAGGAGCACCGATTTTAATCAATTGGCTATCACCGATTACGTTTGTAGCAACGCCAGATCCATGTACAGGTGAAGTGGATATTGTGGTTTCTGGTGGCTTGCCGGAAGGAGATGGTTCTAATTATATTTTTACAAATACAGGTTCAGGTTCATTAGCAGGTGCTCCAGTAACACATGGAGGAACAATTACAGTTACAGGATTAACCAATGGAGATGGATGGAATGTTACTATTGATGATGGTAAAGGATGTACAGTAACGATTGCAAGTGGTACATACCTTGGAGGTATCAGCATTGATAATGTAGTTACTGTAGACCCTACTTGTAACGGAGATAATGATGGAAGTATCGTAATTACTGGGAGTACAGGTACTCCTTCTCTTACTTATTCGATAGATAATGGAGTAACATTCCAAGCTTCCAACTCTTTTGCTGGATTACCAGTTGGATCTTACGACATCGTTATTGAAGATGCAGGTGGATGCCAAGCAACTACAACAGTGGTTCTTACGAATCCTCCAGCAGTCAGTATTGATAATATTGTAACAGTCGACCCTACTTGTAATGGTGATACTGACGGAAGTATTATAATTACAGCCAGTGGTGGAACTGGAGCACTTTCTTACTCAATCGATAACGGAGTAACATTTCAAGCTTCAAACTCATTCACTGGATTACCTGCAGCTTCGTATGACCTGGTTGTTGAGGATGCTACTGGATGCCAAGCATTAACAACTGTTGTGCTTACTGATCCTCCGGCAGTCAATATTGATAATGTAGCCACGGTAGATCCTACTTGTAATGGAGATACTGACGGAACTATAGTAATAACGGCAAGTGGCGGAACAGGAACACTAACTTATTCAATCGATAACGGAGTAACATTTCAAGCTTCAAACTCATTCACTGGATTACCTGCAGCTTCGTATGACCTGGTTGTTGAGGATGCTACTGGATGCCAAGCA
>JBLIOB010000040.1:0-20458 GCA_047639575.1 Parvicellaceae bacterium | reverse complement strand
CTTTACGTCCAATCCGTCATACTTAAGTTCTTCATCTGAAATTAACCCAACTAAGTTAAATTCAATTCCATCTGAGTCAATAACCGAATAGTCAGACGGATATTTAGTCGATGGGTTAACGGGAGCCACAAACTTTCCAATTACAAATTGATACTTAAAATACAAATCTGCGAATTCCTCATAAATTAAAGAATCTGTCTCTCCAATTATTGCAACAGCGGATTGCTGAACAACTGGTATAAAATCAACGGTACAAGCAAGACCTACATAATTTGAAAGCAACGTACTATCTCCCTCATCAATGAATCTAAAACTCATTTCATTTCCATCTGAGGATAAAACCGTAAACGTATGCCCATTTGGCACTCCAACATCATCGTTTGCCTTAATTAACTTTCCAGATAGGAATTTCGTTACTCCATGCAGCTGTTGTCCATTAATCAATGACATTTTCAAGCCTTTTGAAGAATCTATTGAGTCTTGTTTTTGATTGCTATAGCTATTCTGAATATCCAGATAAGCATTGGCTTCGGATGAAGACGAATCTCCGTCAATTGAACATGAAAAGAGTGAAAGTGAAAATAGTACTAGAAATAGATTTCGCATGACTACATGTTACCGCTGTCCAAGTTGAACCCTTCACCTAATACTTTAAATGCTGTACGTCTATTTTTTTGATGAAGTAATTTTTTCTTTTTCTTGTTGGGCATACTGTTAATGTAAGCCTCAGTTAACAAGATTCGATTTCCTTCTTTATCCAAAACTGGGTCTTTGCTCTCATCTACTAAATGGGTCGGTGTAGTTTCACCGAATCCTTTTGATGTTAATGTTTTAATTGGAAGTCCTTTACTTAGTAAATAGTCAACGCATGATTTAGCCCGCCTTTTCGATAAATCCAAGTTATAAGCATCATTACCTCTATTATCTGTGTGTGAGTTTATCTGTACAACTAAATTATTATTCAGTACTAGAAACTCATATAATGTATCCAAAATTTGCTTTGATTTCGGTCGTAATTTGTCTGAGTCAAAATCATATTCGATACCATCAATGGCAATTTCACCTTCAGGAATTTTTCTTAAAAAGAAATCCTGAGTTAGCACTGTAGTTTGTGTAATGTTCTTGGTAGTTTGACTGGCGGCATCTGCGAAATAACCTTTCTTGGTGGCTTTCATGAAAATTTCAACATCCTGGGTTAATTCTGATTCGTAAAAGCCTGTTTCATCAGTAGTTACTGTAAATGGGTCAAAACTATATTCAACGTCTCTTATTTCAATACTTGCATTTGGAATAGGATCTTGGCTTTCATCGTCAAATACGAATCCTTCAATTGATATTTTAATCGGAGAGTTTGTAATATTATAGATGTCAAAACAATGCCCACCTTCACAAGGTTCTCTATCACTAGATAACCAGCCATATTTAAGGAATTTATCCCAAATCATGTAGGAATCGTCCTTACTAGAGTTAATTGGCTGACCCATATTCTGAGGGTTACCATAAAATTGAGCATCCCGATCGAAAGAGCTTTTGAATACATCTAACCCTCCCATTGATTTGTGACCGTTAGAACTAAAGAATAACGTACTGGTTGTCTCATGAAAGAATGGAGTCACTTCATTATATTCTGAGTTAATAGGTGTTCCTAAGTTTTTTGGTTTTCCAATTGTTGCTCCATATTCATTAACTCTTATTTTCCAAATATCCATTCCACCAATACCGCCTGGCCTGTTGCTCGAAAAATAAAGCCATTTACCATCAATAGTTACATAAGGATTAATGCTTTTATAGCCTTCAATATTAACCGCAGAATCTAGCTTCATCGATTCAAAGAACTTCAGGTTAAACATCCTCGCTACGTAGATATGCTTCGCCTCACGATTAGAATTACTCCATTTGGTAAAGAATATTGAATTTCCGTTGTTAAAAGATGCTGAAGCCTCATGTTTAGAAGAATTTAACGGTCTCCCAAAATTGTGGGCTTGACCCCAAGAATCACCTTCTATTCTCTCAGTCCAATATAGATCAAGCAAATACTTAGAATCTTGCTTACTTGCATCGATTACCACTCCTTTTTCTCTAGCAGAGGTAAATAACATTTTATCTTCAGACCCCCAAAACATGGCCGCAAAAGATGAAGTTCCTTTATTGAATACTCCTGTATCAGAAAGCCTAACGGTAACTTCTTTATTAAGGCTTCTTGGGTTTAATGCAAAATGACAACCTGAAATATCAAACTGACTTTTCTTTAATAAAATATCTGATTTTCCTTCTGACTTTATATATCCATCATAAGCTTCAATAGCACCTTCATAATCATCGATATTCATTAATGCGTTAGCATAGTAATACTCATCATTAGGATATGCACCAATTCCGGCTGTTTCTTTAAAATGATTAGCAGCCATTTTATAATCGAAAGTCTTCCGATAACACATGGCAATTTGGTGGTTTATATAATCTTTTAATTCAACCGTTAGCGTGCTATCCACTTGGTTTGAGTCCGTTTTCAGCTTTTGATTTGATAGGGTCGTTTCATAAGGAAGAACTTTCGTTTCTCTCCATACCGTATCATCCAAAACCAAATGATAATATTTAAGTGCTGACGCATAATCGCTCTCAGCGTAAAAAGTATTAGCATTGAACAACCATACTTTCTTAGACTGTCCGTAGCTACTACTCACCAGAATGGCCAAAACGAAAAGAATCAGATATTTATTCAAGTTTCTCATAGTCTTGGACAAATTTTCTCTCCTTTAGATTTAGGCTTTTGCTTCATATAAGTGAAGGATATTTCAAATCCTCCTCTGCCAGTTGATGCTGGCGATAAAGAAGAAGTGTTAATGTCATAACCAACTTTTGCAATAAAGCTTTCTTTTTTGGCACCTACATAAAACACCATTGCGTCCTTGTTTCTGTACGTTACACCGGTTAACAAGTACAATTCAGAGGATTTAAGGAAGATCCCAGCATCTACAGCATAGGTAATTTCATTAAATTCTTTTTGTTGCATCCAGAGCATCTTAGGGATCAAGTAAAATGTTTCCGAAATATTTACTCGAGTTCCCGCATGCAGATAGAATCTCATTGGAAGTTTATTGTTACCTACAAAGTAGCTCTCAGTTGGTGTCAATAAATTGAATGCCGAGAAACCTACAAAAGGATTTACGATACTTTGTTGTTTAGCATAGTAGTACATCAATCCTGCATTCACGTCTGGTACAATTAACGACTGTCCAACAAAGTCCTCACCACTAGCAACGCTTGTGTTAAAGCCTCCTCCATTTTGCGTGGTATATTGATTATTGAAAGAATGTAGTTGATATTCAACCGATTTTTGAGTTAACCCAAATTGAGTTCCTAGCGAAATATTGTGATATTTATTAGCATCTATTGGTGTAGAATATGACAACGACATTAGCCCTTGAAGGGCATTATAATTTCCAAAACCGGCACGATAGTTCATAATTTGACCTCCAAAACCCCATTTCTTATAAGGCGCATCTATACTAACCATTGCGGTTGTATACGGCTTGAAATTAACCGACTTCCATTGTGTCCGATAATGCGTATGAACTCGCCAATCTCCTTCAAAAACACCAGTCATTGCCGGGTTAAGAAACATTGGAGCAGCATCATACAAAGACAGGTGAAAGTCTTGTGATTTGGCCTTACCAAATACAAACAACATTAAAGTCAATATGATTAGTTTACCTACTTTCATTATCTCATCAGCGTAATGTTACCTGATTGTGTCTTTTCTTCTTTATTTACTTCGTAAGTAAAAACGTACATATAAACACCATTCGCACATTTTTGCTTTTTCTTATTTAAACCATCCCATTCAGTTTCAATCGAAGTTGAATTAAATAAAGATTCGCCCCATCTATTATAAATGGTGAATTTAACCATTGAATAATCTCCAGTTGGCATCAAATAACTATCATTAACTCCATCACCATTCGGGCTGAAAGCAGAGGTTGTAGAAATGCTGTCTTGACTCCATGAGGCTGAAAAAGACAAGATTAAAAATGATATGGTCAAGATCTTCATCATCTCATTAAAGTAACATCACCTTCTTTTATCACTACTCTTCCGCCAGCCATATTAACAGTAAAGGTCCAAGTATAAACCCCTAATTGCGCAGGCGCATTATTAAAAGTGCCATCCCAGCCAACATTTGCATCGTATGATTCGAATATTAATTGACCCCAACTGCTGTAGATTTTAAAATCTACAGCTTCAAAAGGACCACCTCTTATGATAAATTCGTCATTATCTCCGCTGCCGTTTGGAGTGAAAGCTGTGGGTAAAACTGGAAGCAAAGCAACATATAAAGTTTTTCCAATTGTATCAGTACAACCATTTGTGTCAGTTACGCTTAATGAGACACTGTAAGATCCTCCATTGGCATAATCATGAACCTCATTTTGATTATTTCCTCCTATTCCATCACCGAAATTCCAGAACCATGTAACGATTGGACCATTAGTAGATAAATCCGTAAAGTATACATCCTCAAGTGCCAATGCTGGATTTGGTGCCATTGAAAAGTCTGCAATTGGACCAGGTAGGACATTCACATTGCTTGTAAGGGTACCTACACATCCTAAATCTGAAGTAACGGTTAAAATTACCGGATAAGATCCTGCAGTTCCAAAAGCATATAATGGATCTTGATCGGTACTAAGTCCAGCACCAGAATTAAAATCCCAATCCCAGGCTACAATTGCTCCAGACGAGATGAATGAAGCATCATTGAACTGAGTAGTTGTTCCTACGCAAAGTGAAGTTGGGGTGAAAATAGCTGTCGGCACAGGGTTTACTATTACTGTTTTTAAAACCGTATCAAAACAGCCGTTAGTAGACCCTGCTATTAGAGTCGCAGTATATGAACCAGCCCCAGGATAGTTATGTAAAGGATTATTTGCTATCGATCCAGTTGCATCACCAAAATCATAAGACCAAGTATTGATAGATCCGTCAGTTGTGGTTGATAAATCGAGGAAGTTAGTATTGTCTCCGAAACAAGCCTGATCAATTGAGAAATCAGCAACTGGTGCTGCTTTAAATGTAACAACCAATGTATCATCATCAGCAAAACATCCAAAATCGGCAGACGAAGTTAATATCAAATTCACTCCGCCATTAGCAACATCTAGTGCCGATGGAAGATAAAACGTTGAAAGCAATGCGCTACTTGGTGAAAAACTACCTGTACCTGTAGAAGTCCAACTTGCACTTAATGCCGTTCCTGAAAGTAACCCTGTTAATTGAACTGGCTCATTTTCACAAAATTCTTGATCAATTCCTGCTATTACCTTAGGCGGTGCAACGAATAAAAGTCTGATTGAATCTTGTTCCACTGGGCATATACCTCCGGTGGTTTCTAATATTATATCAACATATCCTGCAGCAGTATCAATAGGGCTAATTGTATAGGTTGTTGGAATTAATGTTGGATTAGCAACACCTCCAGAACCTAAAACAGTCCAATTTGAAGAGAATCCGGTTGTTACAAATCCATCAAGGTTAATTGTAGCAGCATTAGCACAAATTGAATCAACCGTAATTATAGATACTACTGGTTTGTCTAGAATCGTAATTGTTAAGCTATCTGTAACTGCCAAACACGTTCCATTATTGGTTGATGTTAAGGTAATTGTTACTGAACCTGCAGTAGTGTCTGCTGAGCTAATGTTATAATCTCCGTTCAAATCAGTCTGGGAAGGACTGAATGACCCTGAACCAGTGCTAGTCCATGTACCAGTAGTTGAGGTACTTGTCACCGATCCACCTAACGTAATAAACGGAGTACTTGAACAAACAACTTCATCTGGCCCTGCTACAACTACAGGTGCATCGGTAAAATAAATAACTACTGTATCTTCATCATTAGGACAAGCGAAGAAACTTCCAGCTGAAGTAATATATAATTCTACACTGTCTGCAGCAAGATCTGCTGGGGATGGTGTATATGTTGTGTTCAAATCACCAACATTACCAAAGGCACCACCTGTTCCTCCAGACCAATTAGACCCAGCGGCAAATTGTAATGATCCACTAATTGGTATCGAGCCTACATTATTCTTGCAGAACGTATCATCTCCACCTGCCGTTACCGCTGGAGAAGCAATAAAGTCAACTACAATTGTATCGCTTACTGGTTCGCAATTTCCAGTTGAGGCTAATACAAAAGTCAAAGTTCCTTGAGCATAATCACTTGCCGTTGGCGCATAGTTAGTAGATAAGTTTGTTGGTGTTGCTACGGTTCCTGTTCCATTTAAAACTGTCCATATTCCTGTGGTAGCACCACCCGTTACAGATCCATTTAAATTTATAATAGGCTCCCCATTACATAATGTAGTGTCGCTTCCTGCGTCCGTAAATACTCTTCTGATGAAAGAAGACATATAATGATATAAACAACCGCCAGTAGCAGAACCATTAATGACCCCCATTGAAAATAAATCAGATGAATTCGTTAATAAATTTGCTGTTCCAACAGGAATTTCTGCTAAAGTGAAACTTATTTGAGCTCCTAACCATGCACCACCAGTTCCTGGCACTACGCTAAACATTGGCGCAGTTACTAAAGTAGTACTGCCGTTAAGTGTGAAATTCCCTTCTGCCCCACTTGGACATAATATATCGAGTAAGAAACTTACCGTTGTAGATCTTGAGAAAGCAACTTGATCAGACCCGGCACAATTCAATGGAGGGAGAATTGCTTCACCCATTTCACAACCATATCCAGACATGTGCCATACATAAACCGGTTTTCCTGTATTGATATAAGTCAGTGGCTCAGTAATACTGTATTGATATGTATCTCCTTGATTTAATGTGGTTGTCGTAGTTGTTATCCCATTATTAATGCTAACTGTTGTGAAATTTTCAGTTGCTACAATAAATGCAGATTCGTTTGATCCAGCATTTAAAAATCCAATATTAACGATGTACTCTTTACCTATTACATCTACCGGTACAATCTGATCTCCCATTAAATCATAACAACCTCCTCCCCCAGAAGGATTAACGGAATCATCTGATACTGTCACGGAAATAGCTTTGTCAGCCACCACAACAGTACCCGACAGATTACTACCAAGCACATTAGTAATCTGCGTAACATTTTGACCTGTCCATGATTGCCCTTTTTTAGGCAACAAAACAGAGAAAGTCACATTAGCTGGATGGCCTACAATTGGACATCTTGGAGTAATATAAATAATAGTACTGTCTTCAGTGGCTACTACATTGAACTGCTGATAAGGCTGAGTTACGATACCATCTCCATTTCTATCAGAACCTAAAGTTTGGTTGTTCCATAATGTTTGAAACGGAAGCACAAACTCTTTCCCCATTCCATTTTGACCCTTTAACGAATATGTTTCAGGATTATTGGAAGCAGGAGGTCTCGTTACCACGTCATAGACAACAGTGATAGGATAATCAGCTTGAATTTTAAAACCCGAGTTTAAAACTTGATTGGTCGGTTTGCTTTCCAACGAATCCATTATATGAGCTATATAATGAGAGAATAATGTGTTAGCTCCAATATTTATCGTGGTATCGTAAATTGAAGCAGGTTGGTAAATCCTAACGGTTGTTGGATTCGCAAATGTTGCAAAATGAAAGTTAATTGGATCTCTATCATCGTGATCTGGTGTAACCCATGGAGCGGCAAACCAAAACACAGTATCTACCTGCGCCTTTGCTTCTTTTGCGCCCATTGCAATAAATGCAATTATAATGATGATGTATTTTACAAATTTCATAGTGCTAGTTTTAGCAAATTCCCCACTATTCTTCTTTAATTTTGTCGTTATTACCTTTCAAAATACTATTATTCAATTCCTCGTCTTCTTCATCTAATGTAGGTTTAGTAGATGTAGTGATGAAAGAAATCATAATTTCGTGAGAGCCTGATTGATAAGCTCTAATTCCGCCCAACGAGTAATCGAATGCATATCCGATATTCAGGCGGTCTTTAATTTTCATTCCAATGGCTAGACCAATCGCATCTCCTGTTCTATATGTCAGTCCTGCCCAATATTTTTTATCATAAGTAGTTTTAAACATTACACTCAACTGTGCTGGTACTGGTTTCACATATTTAAGCAATAAACTTGGCTGGAAGTCAAGCTTCTTTTTTTCTAAACTGAAATTGTATCCTCCAATTAATGTAAAATGTTTGGAAAGACTTTGGTTATAAGATGTAAACGATATTGCTTTACCCAAAAGGTGCTGCATGGCTCCCATTACGAAGAACTTATCTGAATATAAATGAAATCCAGAAGATAAATCAATTGCGTTAGCAGATAAGATATTACCAGTTAAAACTTCATCTCCTTCATCCGCAAGTTGAGCATCGTATAACCTTACTCTGTATTGCATATAACCAGGCTTAACACCAAGTCCTAATTTCAAAGTCTCGCTTAATTTAACATGATAAGCGTAATTAATGTAAAAACCAGTGTTTTGAGTTAACCCTGTTCGATCGGACATTAAAGAAACACCATATCCATGTTGGCCTTCATTCTTCACGGAACCATAAAAATTACCCATTAACGTTACTGGCGCATCATCAAAGCCAGCCCATTGATTTCTATAAACAAGGTTCGCATAGCTTACATCTCTAGAGCCAGCAATAGCAGGGTTGTAATAATAATCGTTTAATAAGAAATTTGTAAATACATATTGTTGTTGAGCAAAGGACGATAGTCCAGAACCAACAAAAATTAATATTACGATTATCTTTTTCACTAATTCTTTGCAGTTAAAACTAAAATTGACCCTTTGTATATTTCTGTATCACTTATTTTAATCACGTAATAATAAGTTGCTTCTGGAACCGCATTGCCATTGTAAGTTCCGTCCCATGGGAAATCGTATCCAATCGACTCATATATAGTCTGACCCCATCTATTAAATATTTGGATAGACGCATCTGGATTTAGCAAATCTATAAAATCAAGTTTCCAAACATCATTTTTACCATCTCCATTTGGCGAGATCGCATTTGGAATTAGTGTATTCACTTCCGTGGTTACTGTATTAATAACAATGGTTGTGCTAGTACTGTCCACACAGCCAAGCGCACCGTAGGCATACTGCGTAATCACATAGGTGCCATTCGTGAAATAAAATACGGTGGGGTCTTGATCCGTTGATATAGTACCATTTCCAAGTACCCAGTCCCATGAGACTGTATAAGATGAAGTATCGATAAAAGTAAATTCAGCACCTACATTCAATCCATTGGACGTGTTATAATAAAAACCTGCAATAGGAGAAGGAGGAATAGTAACAATTTGAATGACCGTATCTGCACATCCATTTTCAGTTTGCACAATTTGAGTAATTACAAAATCTCCATCCCCTACAAAAAGTTGTGATGGATCTTGCACAGCCTGTGTACCTTGTCCTCCAAAATCATAAAACCAATAGTTCAAAGTATCATTTGCCGAATATGAACTATCGGTAAAATCTAATACTACATTATTTCCAATACAAGATGCAGTATACGTGAAGTTTGCTGTTGGTAATTCAAAGACTTCAACGTCCAATATGCTTGTGTCAGAACAACCAACATCAGTCGTAACAATTAGCTGAACATTCATTGTTCCAGAAGAACCATATAAGTGAGAGGTGTTCTGAATTGTATCTCCACTAGCGTCACCAAAGTCCCAATCCCAGGACACAATAGTTCCAAAACCAGGTAAAGAAAAGTCAGTAAAATCATGCACTAGACCTAAGCAAACTTCTGTATAATTAAAATTCGCAAAAGGTGGGGCAACAAAGTCAATTTGTACTTCATCACTTCCTGCCGCACAGTTTCCATTGTTAGTTGATGAAAGAGTTAACAATAAGCTACCTGCAGTTATTTCGCCTGCAGTTGCAGTATAAGTAGCGGTTAATAGACTATCATTTGGAGAATATCCGCCAAGTCCCCCACTCCACACACCTGTAGTTGTTGGACCTGAAACCAATCCTGATAAATCGATACTGGACTCATTAGTACAAGCTATTATATTAGCACCAGCGTTGACTAAAGGGGCAGCTGTGAATTTAACTATAATGCTATCCATTGCACTATTACAAGATCCATTACTGGTGCTCTCTAAGTACAAAGTAATTATACCTGAACTTACGTCTGTTGGACTTGGTTCGTATATCGTTATCAAACTCAAGTTGTCTGGGTTAAATACACCATTTCCTGAAGTTGTCCATTTCCCTGTAGTAGTTGCTCCAGTTACCGTACCAGACAAGTTTAAATTTGGATTATTTGCACAAACTGAAATCGTATCCACTCCAGCATCGGCAAATGGTGCATTTGTTATAGTGATTGTCATCGTGTCAGTTTCAAAAGCGCAAGCACCAGTATTGGTTGATGTTAATACTAAAGTTGCGAAGCCAGCAATTGAATCAGCACTAGAAGGAATATAATCAGCATTTAATGTAGCAGAACTAGGAGTAAATGTGCCACTTCCTAAAGTTGCCCACGATCCAGTTGTAGCTCCCCCGGTTACTGTACCAGACAAAGATACAACGGCATTATTCGCACAAACAGTCTGATCGGCTGATGCATTAACTATTGGTCCTGCATCTACAACTAATACTAAAGTATCTCTATTCACTGGACAAGGTCCACTAGATGTAAGAATCAAGTTAATAGGACTAACGATGCTATCTAAAGGACTAGGGATATACGTATTTATCAAAGAATCAGGGGATAAACTAAAAGAACCAAACCCAGTACCTCCCCAAGTTCCTGTTACAGATCCACCACCAACAATTCCAGTAAGATTTAAAGGGACATTTGCACAAATGGTATCATCTAATCCAGCTGACACAAATGGGTATGAATTGAATTCTGACAAATATGCATATGCGCTTCCTTGTCCACTTTGTCCAGACAATAGGCCCATCCCAAAAACATCTCCTGAGTTGGTTACTTCGTTATAATTATTTAGCGGAACGTCTGCCACTGACAAATAGATTAGTCCTACCATAAAATCTCCCGCGGTACCTGGAACTACGCTAAAATCTCCAGCTGTAACTATTGTAGAACTTCCATTTATCTGAAACATTCCTTCAAAACCTGTCCTTGTATATAACAACAAGCCAAGAGAGTCAGCCGATGATCTAGCAAAGGCTTGATTGTATTTTCCAGCACAAAATAAATTTGGCACTTGTGCTCCCGCCAATTCACAACCATAACCTGAAGTGTGCCATACATATACTGGTTGAGAAGTATGAATGTAATTGACATCATCCGTTAAAACATACTCGTATGATTCACTCCAATTGATTAATGTACTTGTGGTAGTCGAATTATCGATGTCGATAAATGTTGCGTTTTGCGTTGCAAGAATATAAACTCTATCTCCTGCTACATTTCCTTTATGTATAATGAAATCTGTACCTGCATATTGAGAAGAACTGATCTGATCGCCCATTGAAGATGAGCAACCTAAATTTGAAAGCGCCCCTGAAAACACGGTTACTGAAATTGGATTATCAGATGCTACGATTGAACCAGCCAAAGTAGAAGCTGCCGTAACATTTATGTCTCTTGCACTATACGTCTCTCCTTTTTGTAAAATAACACTGTAAGTTACACCTCCAGCGTGACCAACAATATTTGTTCTTGGTGTAATTAATACAGTAGTATTGTCTTCACTTGCAATTATATCAATTGACGAAAATGTAGCTGGCGCAACTACGGAATTATCCCAGTTATATTGAAAGGGAGTATAAAATTCTGTACCTAAAGCTTTACTGCCTTTTAACGAAAACAATTCTTTATTCCCAGCAGCGCTTAGCTCATAATAGGCTGTAATATTAGCGGTGGAGGTAATCTTTAAACCATTATTTGAAGCAACATCTGCGGCAGGGCTTTCTACACTTGCTAAGAACGGAGTTAGATCAACACTATCGTTACTGTTTGCTAATAGATTAACTACTATAGGTAGAAATAACCCATTAGCTGGCTGGGTAATTGTAACTGTGGCAGGTGTTGTATAAGAAAGTAGCCTTAATTTAATAGGAGAATCTCCTTCTGCAGATGATATTTCAGGCGCAGCAAACCAAAAAGCAGTATCCTGTTGGGCATTCAGACCGGATCCAGAGGTAAGGATGAGTATAGCAAAAAGCCAAATAAAAAGGCTGATTATGGACCTTAATTTAAGATTCAACGCTTTCGGGTTAGTTGTGTTAGAATTAATTTCTATTGTAAAAGTACAGTTATTATTCAAATTTATCGATGCAGTTACCTTTTAAGTTGACGAAAGTGCTTTTTGAAAAGATTAAGCATTTGATATTCAAAAGGATAAGTCCTCTATTCAGCATTTACATCTGAATAGAAGATGACTTTAATATTAAATAGGTTGTATAGATTCAGGCCATTCACGAACATTGGCAGTTTCATTCAAGAGTCTATCTCGTTAAACTTACGCCACCTTTTATTTTCTCTTTCTAGCTGTACTTGGAACTTTATTGGAGGAGAAATTGAAAAATGAAGCTCTTGCTTAGAAACTGGATGCAGAAATTCAACTTCCGTTGAGCATAAAAACAATCCTTTATTTTTCTTTGTTTGCTCAGCATACAGTTGATCTCCTAAAATTGGGAAACCTGCTAATTGGCAATGAATTCTAAGTTGATGTGTTCTGCCTGTTTTAGGTTTTAATTCCAGATGAGAAATAGATCCGTTTTTTAATGAATTTACCAACGCGAGTCTTTTAAAAGATGAACTTGCAGTCTTATTTTCTAGTAATTCGTTCCACTCTCCTGCTTCAGGCGCATGCCCCATAACAAGTGCTTGATATGTCTTTTTCACTTGACTATTCTCGAATTGCGCACTCAAGCTCATCATTGAATTAATTGTTTTCGCAACGATCATCAAACCAGAGGTACCTTTATCAAGTCTATGTACTGTGCGAGGCCAGGCTAACGCATCTTTTTCATTGGATTTGGTGATTTTTCCTACAATCACATTTTGAATAGTTCTGTATTCATTTCCACTGACTATTATACCAGCAGGCTTAACGATAACTGCTAAAAATTCATCTTCATAGATAACTTTTAGGTTCATTTCATAAAACTTAGGTGGATTTTCTTCTAAATCATATAGCTGAATTACTTGTTGAGCCTTGATCCAATGCGCAGTAGTCACAACATCGCCATTCACTCGTATTGCACCTTTTTTAATTGCCTTTTTAATTGATTTATTAGATGGTAACCAGGTCTCAAAGAGCTCCCTACAGAATATTTCAATCCTTAACTTCTCAATATCGGAAGGGGTCGTATGTTCAGCTAGTAAAAACATAGGTTAAAGGTGTGGTATAAATCGTTTAGAAACAATAATTGTAAGCCTAAAATGATAGTTGTACCTTGCGAGCCGAAATTAGAACAATGAAATTCGAAGAATTTGGTTTTGAAGATGGACTTATGGAATCCTTAGGATACATGGGCTTCATTGACGCAACACCTATCCAGGAACAAGCCATACCGATTGTAATGGGCGGAGATGACTTAATTGGCTGTGCCCAAACAGGAACTGGTAAAACTGGAGCGTTCTTGCTTCCGGTTATTAATGCTATAATGAAACGGAAAGCCAATGGTGAGGCAGCAGATAAGACTACTGTACTTGTGGTGGTTCCAACTCGTGAGCTTGCCATCCAGATTGACCAACAAATGGATGGTTTCTCCTATACCACTAATGTATCTTCTATGGCACTCTATGGAGGAACTGGTGGTGAAGAATGGTCGCAGACTAAAAAAAGTCTTGAAGATGGTGTAGATGTTTTAGTCGCAACTCCAGGAAAGTTAATTTCCCATTTACAGATGGGACATGCTGATCTTTCAGGATTAACTCATTTAATATTGGATGAAGCTGACCGGATGTTGGATATTGGGTTCCACGATGATATAATTCGAATTATTTCTTTCCTACCTAAGAAAAGACAGAATTTAATGTTTAGTGCAACTATGCCATCTAAAATTAAATCTTTTGCCAAACGGATCCTTACAGACCCTAAAGAGGTTACGATGGCTGTATCAAAACCTGCCGAAGGAGTTTTACAAGCAGCTTATTTAGTAGAAGATGATTACAAAGTTGCTTTGGTCAATGAACTTTTAACAGGAAAAGAAGAGTACAAAAGTGTGATCATTTTTGCATCCACCAAAAAAGATGTGAAAAAAGTAGTTGCTAGTTTTAGAAAGAACAAATTATCAGCTGAAGGCATTTCTTCGGATTTACAGCAATCTGAACGAGAAGAAGTAATGCGCAAATTCAAAGCGAAGAAATTTAGAATACTTGTAGCTACAGACGTAATCAGTAGAGGAATTGACATCAAAGGGATTAACCTAGTAATCAATTACAATGTGCCAAAAGCACCAGAGGATTATGTACACCGAATTGGTAGAACAGCAAGAGCAAATACGACTGGTGTAGCTTTGACATTTGTTAATTACAGAGAAAAGTTCGGAATGAAAAAGATTGAGGAATTGATCGAAGATAAAATTTACACAATGCCCTACCCTAAGAAGAAGGATGATTAAAATTGGAGAATATAACACACTGCGTGTTGACAGAATATTGGAGCAAGGAGCTTACCTTGAGGATGAGGAAAATAGAAGCGTACTACTTCCAACTCGATATATCCCGCCAGGAACTAAAGTAGAAGACAATCTAAAAGTTTTTATATACAATGACTCAGAGGATCGAGTTATTGCGACTACTGAAACGCCAAAAATTGAATTGGACGATTTTGCAATGCTTAAGGCAATTAGCAATACTAAGTTCGGAACATTCATGGACTGGGGATTAGCGAAAGATCTTTTGATCCCATTCAGAGAACAAAACAAGGAACTTCAAGAGGATTATTTTTACTTAATCTTCTTGTATTTAGATGAAGAAACGAACAGACTTGTTGGCTCGAATAAAATTTCAAAATATTTAGACAATCGAGATCTAGAAATTCGAGAGGGCGATGAAGTGGATCTAATTATTTGGAGTAAAACCGACCTTGGAGTAAAGGTGATCATCAATGGAATACATCTAGGTATGGTATACCACAATGAGGTTTTCACAGATTTAAAGATGGGTGAGCGGAGAAAAGGATATGTAAAGCTGATTCGTGAAGACAATAAGATTGATATTAGTTTACAGAAAATTGGATACAGTAATATTGAGCCAAATGCAAAAATGATTCTTGAAAAACTAGAATCAAACGAAGGATTTCTGCCATTAAACGACAAAAGTGATCCAGCTCTTATTTCAACTATGTTTGGAATGAGTAAGAAAACATTCAAAAAGTCTATTGGTGCACTTTATAAATCTAGAAAAATCCAGATTAAGAAAGATGGAATCCATCTGAACTAACTACAAATACAAGTAAGCATACCTCCAACTATTAATTCTATTTAGCCTGTGAAATTTACAGGAACTCTTCAAAATTTCGATGATTCAATGTGGGGGTTTCATATCCCTATCCCTATCCCTATCCCTAATGATATTGCGGACATTTTTGTAAAAGAGAAAAAAAACAAACGGGTTATTTGCAATTTTAAAAATGGCGCACAAGTTGTGCATTGTGGATTGATGCCCGATGGATTAGGTGGATGGTTTATCAACATGAACAAAGAGTTAGAAAGAAACTGGCGCTTCATCATTTAGAATACATTGAAATAAGCGTAGAAGAAGATTTAAGTAAATATGCTATGCAAATACCTGTGGAATTTGAAGAACTTTTAAAATTAGACCCAGAAGGAAATGATTTGTTTCATGCCTTTACGGCTGGCAAACAGCGTACGCTAATTCACTTTGTTGCTAAGTTCAAATCATCGGACAAGCGAATCGAAAAAGCACTGATCATCGTTAACTATATTAAATATAATTTCTATTGGTTAGAAAAAAACAAAGGTTCAATCTTGTTTGCTGCAGCTGATTGTACGGGTCATGGAGTTCCTGGAGCATTAGTTTCTATAGTCTTTAACAATGCGTTGAATCGTTCTGTTCGCGAATTTAAATTACGAGATCCAGGTGAAATCCTAGATAAAACTCGCGAGGCCGCTATAGAAGAATTCTTAGATCAAAACTCAGACAAACAAGTGACGAATAACGGTGAATCGATAAAAGACGGGATGGACATTGCCATTTGCTCCGTGCGAGTACTAAAGCTTACGAATGCCGGTGCACACAATCCTTTATGGATTTATCGAAACTTGCCTCCCGGACAGGCTGTTGCAGAACTGATAGAAATCAAAGCCGATAAACAGCCGATTGGGCAATTTGAGCATTCAAGTTCTTTTAAAACACATGAATTAGAATTACTAAAAGGAGATACCATCTATTTATTTTCCGATGGCTACGCAGATCAATTCAATGGAGAAAAGGAAAGAAAATGAAGTCTAGCAACTTCAAAAAAAAAGCTTTTAGAATCAATTCAAGATCAATCTATACCACACCCATAAATTCAATTACAGAAATCCTTTAGTGAATTGATGAGAGCATGAACAGTTAGATGATGTTTGTGTTCTTAGTGATCGAGTGTAATCGCATTATGCCTAACTAATTTAGGGTTAGCGAATAAGATTTACGTGGCCAGTGTACCTCTTCGATGTTTTATTTTGCACGTCAAGAACTACTATTACCCATACGTAAGTATCTATTTTCAGAGGAAGTCCTAAGTTATTCTCACCGTTCCAGCCAATACCCCAACTATCTGCAAAGATAAATTCACCCCATCTATTGAAAATTGACATTGTATATCCACCTTTTTCCAACCCAATACCTTGCGGGAAAAAGACATCATTAACGCCATCATCGTTAGGTGTGAATGTGTTGGGAACATAAAAAGCGCGATCCTCTTTTATTTCAATATCCAATTCCGCGGTATCCTTACATCCTTGGTCTGAAGTCACTATCAATTCGACTGTATAAAACCCTTCAGGATCGTAAGTATTAGATGGTTCAATAAGTGTCGAAGAATTTCCATCTCCAAAGTCCCAATCGTAAAAGAACGCTGATATTGACTGATCTACAAATTCCACAGTGTTATTAATCGTTGAAAACTCTGTTTCTACTGTAGTGAAATCTGCTAAAGGGGCTTCATACACTTCTATCAAGGAAGAATCAGTAACGATCGTGGTACATCCTGCATTGGTGCTCACCGTTAATGTTACATCATATACCCCGGGCGTATTAAAAACATAAGTCGGATCGGCCGAAGTTGATGTCCCTCCATCTCCAAAATCCCAGCCATAGGAAATAATAGAATCGACTAATGTTGAAGATGTTTGAGTAAAATTCACTTCTAAAGGCTCACATCCAAATAACAAATCCGCTAGAAAACTAACAGTTGGTAGCGGTTTGAAATCTACGAACACCGAATCGGTTACGGTTACACCACAACCATTAGTTACTGAAACTACGTACATTGTTGGAGCTGTAGGATAAACCTGGAACGATCCGGCACCTGGCCCCAATCCTTGATTCCATGAATAATTAAGTGTTCCTATGCTGTCATTATTAACTTCAGCATAGACCAGAGAACTATTTCCCGGACAGATAGGTGAATTTGCAAATACCACTAAATCACCTTGGAATAATGATTCTACCCCAACAACTACCGAATCAGTTGTACCGACACAGCCATTAAAATCAATTGCATTGACTTCATAGACAGCGCTTACGAATGGAGTAACGGTTAACGTATCCATCACTCCGAATGTACTACCCCAGTAATAAACATAAGATCCCGTCCCGCCTGTGGCCGTTGCAGTAATACTTATGCTATCACCATAACAAATTGTATCTCCAATAACCGCTGTAGTAATTACAGGGTTTGGTGATCCGATTACAGCAGATGTAGTATCTGTACAGCCGTTCGCATCGGTTACTTCCACTTGATACGTTCCTGGAGCTAAGTCTATTGCCATAATACTGTTTTGGACTGGAACCGTACTCCAGACATAGACAAAACTTGGCGTACCTCCTGAAACCAACACAGAAGCTGTCCCATCGAAGTTTCCGATACAAGTTTCATTTGTAACAACACCCATAGTTGCAATTAATTCTGGTGGTTGCGGAATTACAACATTTTCACTGATAACGCAGCCAAGAGAATCAGTAACAGTTACCGTGTAAAATCCTATTTGCAGACTATCTATGTAAGCGGTAGTATCAGCGTTAGACCAAGAATAAGAATAGGCTCCTGTTCCTCCAACGACTCCAACTCCAGCTTCACCATTAGATTCTCCAAAACAAATTACTGAAAGAACTGTGTCTACGCTAATTGACAGTATTGGCGCTTCTGTAATTACGATAGTATCATTAGAAGTACAACCGTTTCCATCCGTTAATGTAACAATATGGTTTCCAGCGAAAAGATTAGTTGCTGTAGCATTTGAATTACCACTAGGAGCCCACATATATGAATATAGCAAAGACCCAAGCGATCCAGACGCTGTTGCTTCGCCATCGTTCCCGCCAAAACAAGATACATTTGAAGATGACGTTATTGTTACAACAGGCGATGGAATATTTGTAATTGTAACCGTATCATTATTGACACAGCCATTTGAGTCAGTTGTTATAACTGTATACGTTCCTGAGAGTATTCCTGCAATCAAAGCCGTTGTATCACCGGTTGACCATAGAATATCATAAGGCCCTAATCCTCCAGTAGAAGTAATAATTGCCTGCCCGTTAGGCAGCTCACAGAATGTATTCCCTACATTACTAAACTGGGTAATTAACGCAGGTGGCTCATTTACAAAAACTGTCGAAGAAATACTACATCCATTTCCATCAGTGACATCAACCGAATATGTATTGCTAATTAATCCCGTAATCAATGAATCCGTGGCAGTTGTGTTCCATAAATATTGATATGGTGTAGTACCTCCTGAAACAACCGCTTCTACATCACCCGTATTTCCTCCAAAGCATAATACATCAGACACATTAAATACCAAACTTAATTCAGCGGCCGGCTGAGTCAATTCTATTGTATCATTGACTACACAGTTCTTCGCATCAGTAATGATGATAGAATAAAATCCAGAATTTAGTAATGATATCGAGTCACCTCCATTTCCATTAGACCACAGATATGTGAACCCAGGAGTCCCTCCAGTTACATTGCTAACTATATATCCTTCATTTCCTCCGAAACAGTCCACGTGATTAATCGTAAACGACTGATCTAAAACTGGAGGTTCTGTAATCGTAATACTATCAATTAATACACACCCTTGAGCGTCAGTGGTAGTTAATGTGTAGGTGCCAGCTATCAGCCCTAATGAGGTACTATCTGTACTTCCACTACTCCATAAATAACTATATGGTAATGTTCCGCCACTTACTAACCCTGATCCCTGTCCGTCTGATCCGCTATTACAACTTACATCTGTCTGAGTAAAGGATACACTTAATGATTGTGGTTCGATGATCGTTACATTATCAGTTACGGTGCATCCATTTCCATCCGTTACAGTTAAACCATAGCTTCCTGCTGTAATTCCATTGGCGATACTATCTGCATCCGCATTGGTCCATAAGTATGTATATGGTAAAGTTCCGCCTGTTGGTGTTCCTATTCCTTCGCCATTGGATGAACCATTGCAGCTTACATCTGTCTGACTCATTGATACCTGTAAAAATGTAAGTCGATTTACTGTTAATGTACTATCTATACTACACCCGTTTAAATCTGTTATCGTTACTACGTAACTACCTTCTCCTAAATTATTTGCTAAACTATCTAAATCTCCATTGCTCCAACTGTAGCTATAAGGAATCGTTCCGCCTGATCCTGATGCACTCGCAAATCCACTCGTGTCGCCATTACATAATACATCAAACGTAGCGGTGGTCATTGTGAGTAACGTTGGGTCGTTGATCTGAATACTATCCGTTATTGCACATCCATTGGTGTCTGTTACTAATACATAGTAGGTTCCTGTTTGTAACCCTGTAATCGTATCATTACTTCCTGGAATCGGACTCCATGAATAACTGTAAGGACCTGTTCCTCCTAACACTGCAACACTTCCTAATCCGCCAGCATCTCCAAAACAAAGATTATCTACTGATGCAGTTGTGGTGCTCAATGGTGCTGCTGGTTCAGTGATCGTTATCGTATCACTATCGGTACAACCTTGTCCATCCGTGGTAGTTACGATATAAGTTCCTGCTACTAAACCTCCTGCTAAACTGTCTAGATCTCCATTATCCCAACTGTAGCTATATGGTCCAGTTCCGCCTGATGTTCCTACTTGAGCCGAACCATCTGATCCGCCATTACAATTTACATTGCTCGAAGTAACTATCGTGGAGATTAAAACCGTTGGTTCAGAGATGGTAACACTCTCAACGCTTGAACAGTTGTTCCCATCGGTTACTGTAACTGAATAAGGTCCTGCAATTAATCCTCCTGCAATACTA
>JBLIOB010000039.1:0-20939 GCA_047639575.1 Parvicellaceae bacterium | reverse complement strand
ACAGATGGGGACAACATGTATTCTCTTCTAAAAACTACAACAACGATTGGGATGGAACTTTCAACGGTGAACCTTTACCGGATGGATCATACTACTACGTTATTCAATGTGACGGATCTGTGAAAGAAAAAGGAGCTTTAACCATTCTTAGATTAAAGAAATAACAACTACCCAAAAACGAAAGTCATGACATTTAAATCAACATATTTAATAGTAGTAGCAGTAGTAATAGGGTTTGCAGCAAATGCACAACAATTACCAGAATCCAACCTTTACCAGTTCAATAAGTACAGTTTAAATCCAGCATACACTGGGTTTAATCAGAACTGTCTGGAAACTTATGGTAGTCATTTAAGCCAGTGGGTCGGTATTGAAGGTGCTCCAACAACCAGTTACTTTTCAGTCCATTCTGGCTTAGGGGAGAACATGGGACTTGGTGGTGGAATCATTTTTGATCAAGCTGCTTTTGTAACTCGTTTTTCTGGAAGGTTATCATATGCTTATAGAGTTAAATTTGGAGACGATCATAACTTGAGGTTTGGTTTATCAGGTGGAATGTATCAGGTTAAAATTGATGCAACAACAGCAACAGTTGATGATCTAACTGATGATGTAATCAGTGGTGGAGCTCAAAGTGGAATGACTTTCGATTCTGAATTTGGGATCTTCTATAACTACAAAGGTTTTCAATTAGGAGTATCTGTTCCACAGATATTTGAGACAAGTGCAAAACTTGACTTTCAAGACATGGATGGATTTACTGGTAACAGACACATAGTAGGGTATACTGGTTATAAATGGGAAGCAAATGATACTTGGGCAATCGAACCGTCAGTAATGTTTAAAACAGCTGGAAATGGGCTTTCTCAAATTGATTTCAATGCAATGGTTACTTATAACAACCTGATTTCATTAGGAGGTGGTTATAGAACACACATCGGACCAATGGCAAGACTTGGAATCAATATAAAAGATCAGTTCCTATTGGCTTATGCTTATGAGTTTTCAGGAGCAAACATCTCAGCTTATTCAAATGGGTCTCATGAGATCATGCTCGGCATTAAGTTCTGTCGTGATCAGAAGGCGGGTCCTGTTGCATCCATCATTTCTGCACCTGTGGTAATTCCAGAAGAAGTAGTGGAAGAGCCTGTGATTGAAGAACCAGTGATAGATCAGCCAGTTGTTGAACCTGATCCAATTGTTGATGAGCCTATTATAGATGAACCCGTAAAGAATGAAATCACTGAACAAGAGAAGAAAGCGTTTGACATTAATGTTCAATTTCCAGTCAACAATTCTGACCTTAGTTCCAAATCCAACACTCAGTTAAATGAGCTAGTTAAGCTCATGAAAAAGTATCCGGAGATGAACGTAAAAGTGCTTGGGCATTCTTGTGATAAAGGAGGTTCCGTAGTCAAATTATCAGTCTCTAAAGAAAGAGCAAATGAAGTTCAGAAGTACTTAGTTAAAAATGGTATTGCACAAAGCAGAATAAACTCAGTTGGGGCATCAGACACTTCTCCATTAGTTCCAAATAACTCTGAATCGAATAGACAGAAAAACAGAAGAGTAGAAATTCAGATCGTTGAATAATCGATTTCTCGGATTAATTTAACTAAAACTAAATCACAGGTTTAGTTATTCAATATTGTGCGCTGTATGGGTCTTTTAACCTCAAAAAGTCTTAATAGGGGCAATTTCCGCGAAAGATGGTCTTGTATCACAACGGATCCTATAGAAACGAGGCTAATCGAGGAGTGACTTTCAAACTGGATTAAGTCATTTCAGTTTGCTTTTCGATTAATACACATTTTTTGTCGATTAATATTGATTATTGGCACGTAAATTGCAACATGACCAGGAAAATAACCTACCATGAAAAAATTACTTTACACACTTCCTTTATTTCTTTTGTTTGCAAGTTGTGAACCTTATCAAGGTGAGCTTGATCAATGCTGTGATGGACTTGAAAAGGTCAATATCCCAAATTCAATAGACAGAATTGTGATTGCTGACGGTAATGGAAATGTAAGTATTCGATATCAAGAGGAAACTGCTTTCTATTTTCCTGACGGATGGATTCAAGAAGCAGGGCATAACGATTTTTCAATCACTGGAAATACATTGACTATTTATAACACATTCTCCGAGACTTATTTGAGCCTAAATCAATTGAACGATGTTGAAATCGTAGACGGAAATAGCTCAACTTTCATCTCTAGAACTTTTGCTGAAGGAAATATGGACCTGTCAATTGGCGGCAACGCATCTGTGTTTTTTGATGAGATATGCGGGGATGATGGCAATGCAACACCAAGAAATGGTGATTTTGATTTAGACTTAGATGTCCATCAAAATGGAAGTTTATATGGTTTCGATGTTGACTTTACAAATGTCTATGCAGACGTGTTCTCTAATGGAACTGTGGAAGTATTAGTCCATGACAATTTAGATGCTAATATCCCTTCTAACGGAACGATATACTATAAAGGCTATCCGAATATCTCAACAGATATCGGCTTTCAAGGAAGCTTAGTAGATGCTAATTAATTAGAAAATAAAAAGCCCCTTGCTAGTTTTAGCAAGGGGCTTTTTGTTGGCTTAATTTTATTCTATTTAGCGATAGTAACTTTCAAGTTAGATACAGTTCCGTCTTTCTCGGTAAGAGAAAAGATATACTGCCCGTTTGCTAACTCAGATACGTCAAGCGCGATGCTACCAGCACCGTTGTTGTTAAGTGCTCTTGTTTTCACAAGGTTTCCAGTAATATCTAAAATGTTTAATGAAGTCAAAGAAACATTGTTTCCAAGTCTAAACGTTACGATATCTCCAGCAGGGTTTGGATAAGCAACAAACGATGGTCTTGTAACCTCACTCACTGCGTTTACTCCAGTTACCTGAATGGCAGTTGATGGAATTGGTTGAGAACCAAACCCATTTGCATTCCACGTTAAATCCGCCTGTATTGGAGCCAATGGCTGCAAGTAATAAGCTTGATTGATCGTGTAATCAGCATCAGCATCATAAGAAATAAATACATCCTCGATAGCAACTTCAATACAAAACAAGTATCTTGTATTGTCATTTAAAGTCAATTGAGTACCTATAGATGTAAGAACTGGTGCGTACACAAATTCATTTTGCAGATCTGATAAATAATCATATTCTCCTGAAGCAACTTCAGTTAAAATAAGGTTTGCATTATCGTAAGCTGCATCATCAATACCAGTGAATACGTCCGTCCATTCATATACAAATAACTGTACGTAAGTTCCTGTTAAAGAATCTCCGAAACCTCCAGAAGCTGCAAACCACATTCCTTCTACTGCTAATCTACTTGCAATTGAATCTTGGAAGTGAACACAGGTTGTGAAATCAGTATTACCAGCACCGTTAACTGCTCTGAAGAAAGAACCAGCTTCAGGAACCATTGTCGAATCAAGTTGACCAAGAGATAACAAATCTGAAGAAATTTGGAAATCAGCTTCAATATTGTTATCAGCGTTTAATTCATCTACAACACCCATATTCACTGAGTAAGTTACGTCATAGTAACCAATACCATAAGTAGCTTGAGAGAATGTTGGAAGAGGAATGAATAAAGTATCTCCAGAATTCATCGCCATTGGCGTTGAAGATTGAGAATAAATTGCTGATCCACCGTACTCAATAGTAGCGGTTAAGACAACATCAGTTTGATTATTGTTTCCATAATTGTAAACATTAGCACCCATTGGTACATAGAAGTCAGCTGCTGTTTGAGCTAGTTGACGAGGAGTAGAAGCATTTTCAGCTCTTAATACATCTCCAGGTCCGTATCCAATGTCGTCATTGAAAAATCCAAATTTGTTTCCAATGAATACAACTACATCATCTCCAGCATCCATTCTTGCTCTTAAAATTGCACCGTCTGCTTGAGAAATAAAAGTTACTGGTATGTTCACTAGTAATCCTTCTGCTCCACCTAACATATTAACCAATCCAGGCTCTCTGTTAATAATAATTACAGCTACTGCACCAGCGTCTTGAGCGTTAAGGCATTTTAAACCGAAACTACACGTGTTTCTGTAGATTACAGCAATTTTACCGGTAAGATCATTTGTAACGGTATCGCAAGACTCGTAAGTGCTATCAATTCCTTGAGCATTCACTCCAGGAGTGCCATCTTCCGCTAACATGCATGTGTCTAAAACAGCATCTGCTGGATTTAATAAATCGATTAAGCCCCAGTCTCCAGTGGCTCCGTTGTCTGTAAATGCCATTGGTCCGGCAATACTTGCAGGGGCCGTTACAGCAAATTGAACTTGTGCCTGAGTCGCAACGCTTGCGAGTAGGCAGATTGAAAGTATTAGTCTTTTCATGTGATTAGTTTTGTTAATTCGGATTAAAGTTAGGTATTATTCTAATAATTCTATTCGATTAGTAGACTTGCTTAGGAAACGGTTTGTACTTAGCCTGCAAATAAAGTGCTTTTTTAAAATCTTGGTTTGGAGAGATCGTTATTAAATACAGGCAAAAAAAAAGCACCCAATCTCAATTTTTAATGAGACTGGATGCTTTAAAATAAATTGAAATTTGGCTTATTTCGCGATCGTAACTTTTACGTTAGATACTCTACCATTTTCTTCAGTTAATGCAAAGATATATTGACCGTTTGCAAGGGCAGATACATCCAAAGCGATACTTCCTGCACCGTTATTGTTTAGTGCTCTTTGCTTCACAAGGTTACCAGTTATATCCAAAATAGAAATAGATCGTAACTCGATGTTATTTCCCAATCTGAAATTCACAAGATTTCCAGCCGGATTTGGAAAAGCAGTAAATTCTGCTTTGTACTTTTCATTGATCGCATTTACACCACTCACTTTAATTGCAGTAGATGGAAGAGGTTCTGCGCCAAATCCATTTGCATTCCAAGATAAATCAGCTTGAATTGGTGCTAATGGTTGTAAATAATAATCTCTGTTCAGTGTATAATCGGCATCATTGTCATAAGACATAAATACATTGTCTACTGCAACTTCTACACAAAATAGATATCTAGTGTTGTCTAAAAGTGTAAGCTGAGTACCAATAGAAGTTAAGACTGGGGAATAAACAAATTCATTTTGAAGATCAGATAAATAATCATACTCTCCTGAAGCAACTTCAGTCAAGATTAAGTTAACGTTATCATATGCAGCGTCATTCAAATCCGTAAATACATCAGTCCATTCGTAAACGAATAACTGCATATAAGTACCAGTCAATGAATCACCTAGTCCTCCAGATGCAGCGAACCACATTCCTTCAACAGATAATCTACTTGCTATTGAATCTCTGAAATGAACACAAGAGGTGAAATCAGAATTACCACCACTGTTCACTGCTCTAAAATATACTCCGGACTCTGGAGCCATAGCCGTATCAAGCTGACCTAAAGACAATAGATCTTCAGATATTTGAAAATCAGCATTTATAATGTTGTCTCCGATGAATTCGTCAACTGCACCCATTGTTACCGAATACGTTACCGTATAATACCCAACTGCATAACCAGCAACTTGAGAAAAAGTTGGTAATTGTATGAAAAGCGTATCACCTGTATTGATTGACATAGAAGCAGATGACTGAGTATATACAACAGATCCACCAAATTCTATAGTCGCGTTCAGCACAACATCAGTTTGATTATTTACACCATAATTGTAAACTCTTGCTCCCATGTCAACATAGAAGTCAGAAGAGTTTCTCGCTAATTGTCTTGGAGTAGAAGCGTTTTCAGATCTAAGCACATCCGCTGGAGTTGTACCAATATCATCGTTGTAATATCCAGATTTAGATCCGATAAAAGCAGTTACAATTCCACCAATAATAGAATCTCTTAACATGGCTCCGTCTGCTTGACTTATCATTACGGTTGGAATAGTAATACTCGGCCCATCTGTTCCTGGTCCCATTCCTACTGCAGCTCCAGGAATGTTATTAATTATAATTACACCAATTGCACCTGCGTTTTGAGCGTTTAAAGCTTTGGTTCCGAATTGACAAGCTCCTCTATAAAGAACAGCAATGTTTCCAGCAATTGCAGCACCATTAACCAATGGATTACAAGCTAGGGAATCACCAAGAGTTCCGTCATCTGCAAATACAAGTGTATCTAGTACAGCGTTTAGAGGATCAGTCATATCTGGCATTATTGTCCAGCCACCACCTGATTCCGCTATTGTGAAGCCAAGGCTTCCAGCAACTGCAGCAGGTGATTCTATATTTACAATAATTTGACCGAAAGAAAAGACGGACACTAAAGCAAACATATTAATAAGTAATAGTTTTTTCATTTGGATAGATTTAGTTGTTAGTTTTCAGTCAACTAAGGTAATTAAAAAACACAAATTGTTAGTTTTCAAACAGCTAGATTTAAATTCAAGCTTGGAGGTACGTATGCATTGCGTATTTTTAGGGCGATAAAAATTAGAAATGGACATTTTAAAGGGCGAATTACTTAAAGAAATCAATCACATTCCTAGAACTATTTTTAGCGAAGACCATGATATGTTTCGTCAAGCGATGGAAGATTTTGTGAAAGCTGAAGTTATCCCTCACCATGCACAGTGGGAAAAAGATAAAATGGTTGCTAAAGAGTTTTGGTTAGCGATGGGAGCTAACGGTTTTTTGGCTCTACAGATTCCGGAGCAATATGGCGGAATGGGATTAAATGATTTTCGTTTTAATGCTATTATTAGTGAAGTATTAAATCGTGCAGGTTGCACTGGTCCAGGAATTGGAGTGCCAGTTCATAGTGATATTGTTGTTCCTTATATCGTTCAATACGGATCTGAAGAAGTAAAGAGTGAATGGCTGCCAAAAATGGCATCTGGAGAGGTTATCGGAGCAATTGCCATGACGGAGCCTGGAGCAGGAAGTGACTTGCAAGGAATAAAATGTACGGCCGAAGATAAAGGCGATCATTATGTAGTGAATGGTTCAAAGACGTTTATAACGAATGGGTACATATCGGATGCGTATGTAGTAGCGGTAAAAACAAACTTAGAAGCTAGATCGAAAGGAATCAGTTTACTTTTCATGGATTCTTCAATGGAGGGATTCACCAAAGGCAAGCCATTCGAAAAAATTGGAATGCACGCTCAAGATACTTGTGAGTTATTTTTTGATCAAGTAAAAGTGCCCAAGCACAATCTGATTGGAGGCCAAGGGGAAGGTTTTAAGTACATGATGAATAAACTGCCTCAAGAACGAATTATAGTTGCTCAAGGAGGTCTAGCTGCAGCCGAAGGCGCGCTTGAGGTTACACTTGGATATATTCAAGAGCGAGAGGCATTCGGTAAACCAATATCTCACATGCAATCTATTCGACATAAAATTGCAGAGTTAACCACTGAGGTCCAGATTGCCAGAGTATACATGGATAGATGTATTGAGTTGCACGCTGATAAAAAATTAACCAATATCGCAGCTTCTCAGGCCAAATATTCAATGACCGATCTACAATGTAGGGTAATAGACGAGTGTGTTCAGCTACATGGAGGATATGGGTATATCTGGGAATATCATGTAGCCAGAGCTTTCGCAGATGCCAGAGCCCAAAGAATATATGCTGGCTCTAATGAAATCATGAAAGAGTTGATTTCTAGACCAATCTGGAGAAAGAAAAGTTTTTAAGAATGCTCAAAGCTGAATGTTTCAAACATACGTTCCACTTTAAACGTCCAAGCGGTACTTCCAGAGGTGTCTTAAAATCGAAGGAAAGTTGGTTTGTTAAAGTTTGGAATGAAATGAATCCTGAAATAGTCGGAATTGGGGAGTGTTCTCTTATTTATGGGTTAAGTCCAGATTCTGTTCCGAATTTTGGAGAAGTTCTCGAAGGAATCTGTAATCAAATAGACGAGCTGAATCAAAATGAAAATGATTTTGGTTTGGATTTACTTGCTTGGCCATCCATCTCCTTTGGTTTACAAAACGCTTTTTGGGATCTTGAAGTCAAAGGGTCTAAGAATTTTGACTCAAACTTTGCACGGGGCAAGTCCATTCCAATTAATGGTTTGATATGGATGGGGGAGAAGTCGTTCATGAAAAAGCAAATAGATCAGAAATTAAAAGAAGGTTTTTCTTGTATTAAACTTAAAATAGGAGCAATAAATTTTACTGATGAGGTAGAATTATTAAAATATATCAGAAAAGAATATACCGCTTCGGAGATCGAGTTAAGAGTAGACGCAAACGGAGGATTCTCAACAAAAGAAGCGCTAGAAAAATTAAAAATGATTTCAGATTTTCAAATTCACTCAATTGAGCAACCGATAATGGCGGGTCAATATGAAGATATGGCGAGTTTATGTGAAGATTCACCATTGGATATAGCGCTAGATGAAGAATTGATTGGGCCATTTGATCGTTCCAATAAAAAGAAAATACTTGAAATAATAAACCCACAATACATCATTTTAAAACCGAGTCTTCATGGAGGTTTTCTTGGCGCAGATGAATGGATCGATATAGCCGAATCGATGAATGTAAAATGGTGGGCCACCAGTGCGCTAGAATCTAATATTGGGTTAAATGCGATCGCACAATGGGTAGAGAAATATAAAAACCCTTTACCACAAGGACTTGGAACTGGAGGGTTGTTCGAAAACAATATTGATTCGCCACTGTATGTATCGAATGGGCATCTATCTCATTATACGAATGCCACATGGGACCTAAGTTTATTTAATTTAGAAAACAATTGACCAAGCAGCCCATCATAATAGATTCGTTTAAATACGATGAGAGTAACGATTATACATTGTTAATTAAAAATTCAGTCGGAATTTTAAATGAAGTCTTTGTATTCCTAAAATCTTGGTACTCTACTGATGAGAAAATTCATCAAAAAACTTCAGGAAGTACGGGCGATCCGAAAATAATTGAACTTTCTAGGGAAATGATGATTGCAAGTGCTAGAGCTACTTGTAAGCATTTTAATATTGTGGACAAATCAACGATTCATCTTTGTTTACCAGTTGATTATATCGCTGGTAAGATGATGCTGATTAGAGCAATGGTTTCTGGCGCGAGATTAATTGTAGAGGAGCCTGCCGGATCTCCCCTTAAAGGGAATCGGGATAAAATAAACTTTTGTGCAATGACGCCTATGCAAGTGCATGGAATTTTAAAAGAGGACCCAACAAGGTTTGACCTTGTTAAACAACTGATTATTGGTGGCGGGACCGTTTCTAACGTTTTGAATAGAATGCTCCAAAATTTAAATACCCTTTGTTATTCTACATATGGAATGACGGAAACGGCTACACATGTTGCGGTAAAGAACTTAAATGGACCAAGAAGAAGCGATTTGTTTTGTGCAATTGGTAAGACCGGGTTTTCAATTGACGAAAGAAGTTGTTTGGTTTTAACTTCGTTTCATTTAGATATTTATGATTTGGTTACAAACGATGTCGTTGAACTTGCAGATAATCAGGCATTCAGATGGTTGGGAAGACATGATAATGTAATAAACACAGGAGGAATTAAAGTGTTTCCGGAGTTTGTTGAGTCCAAATTAAACGGGCAAATTAATTCAAATTATTTCATTTGTTCCATCCCAAATGAGGAGTTAGGGGAGATGGTAGTTTTAATTGTTGAGGGGGCTGAACAATCATTCACATTTAATTCCTTAAATAAATTTGAGGAACCCAAGCAAGTTTATTTCACGTCAAAATTTAAATACACTAAAACTGGTAAAATTCAAAGGGAGCTGACCCTGCGGATGATTATAGATGCGTAATAAGTATTTGAAAATATTAGGATTGCCAGAGTCTGCAACCGAGCAAGACATTAAAAAGGCGTATCGAAGAAAAGCATTCTTATTTCATCCTGACTTAAATGATTCTCCTAATGCGAAAGAAGAATTTGTAAAAATTGATCGAGCGTATCAGTACTTGATTAGTGCACAGCCTGAACCTCAAGAAGAAGTGTTTCAAGGGAATCCTTTAGATCAAAAACGGAGGGAGAATGCTGTAATTTACGCGCAGTTTGCGAAAGAATTCAAAAAGAAGCAAGAGAAAGAATATCAAGAAAAGATTGAACGTAGAATGAGCAAATTTCGCAAGAACCCATTGTTCGATGTTGCAATTTCTTTCTTATCCATTTTCATTGTCATTTATGGTTTTTTGTTTTTGATAGATCAGGCGATGTCGCCAATTGAAGAAACATTTTTGTCTGCTGGGGTATCTTCGGGGGATGAGGGTTTTTATCATATAAACCTTTCAAGAGATAAATCCATTACTGCGATTGTGAGCTACGAGGTTGCCTATAGAACTAATTTAGATAATTCAGGAATGTCGGTGGTGGATCTGAAGGTATCTCCGATTTTCAAAACGCCTGAAACAGTTCGATTAGTTAATAATCGTCTTGTTGGAGATTCGAATATTATTGGGGATATTTTTTATCTGTACATTTTGCCAATTACCATGTTATTGCCACTCTTTTGGTTGTTTTACAGACGTTCTACACATCCAATGATTATTCTTGGAAACGGTATTCTAATCGTATATCCTATTATAGTCAGCGTACATATGTATATGTCACTGACATTTAGGACTGGAATGATTGAGGGAATGATTTAACTATAAATCTGAAATTTCCTCGATTGTTGAAGGTTCGTTTGAGATAATATTATTCGTTGAAGGTGCATGCGTAGCCAAAACTAGATTCCTTTTTTTTCTTTTTGCTGCGATTATTATTTCGATAACAGGAAACAACATGAGCACGATCCAGAAAAATACAGTGGCCCAGTAATAGGGTCTGAAAATTGCGTTAATCCAACTGTGACTGGTTGATTTTAGCTTACTGAAAGCAACGTGAAAAAGACCATCAATTTGGTTTGAACCAAAAGTTCTAACTCCTTGGATGTTTTTTTTATCGATATGCAAGTTTTCTGCTATTGTTGATTCTGCTTCATCTTCCAGCACTTCTAGAAACACAAACATAATCCCCTCTAGAATCCAATCATCTTCTTCTTTTTCGGTACCAGCAAAAAAACCTTCAACCAATTCTTCGTTTGAAGGAAGAATACTCTCGCCAGTGTATTCTTTGATGTTTGCAGTGATATATTTATGAAACGGTCCATAGGTCTTTTCTTCCAATGTCACTATAACCGCGTCTGCTGTGCTTTCCATTGTCTTTTCGGCATAGTCTAATCCTTTTAAGACGGTAAATGAACATGCAAAAATTATTGGAATAAAAATCCAGTAGGATATAACCAATACTTTTGAAATTCCCCTAGATCGTTTTAATAAGCCTTTAGCTCTTAAAACAAATAAGATAGCTAGCCCCAGGAGATAGCCCATGAAGCCAAAACCCAAAGAGCCTAGTATTCCTTTTCCGACAATATTCCATAAGATGTCTCCAGCTAGCTCCATTAATTAACACTTTTCGTATTTCCAATGTCTTTTTTACCTTCACTAAGCCCGGTCATCATTGTTTCCATTCTTGTTTCTCTAGTAGATTCGTGCTTGGCCTCTCTTATCCACTCAGTGCAGTCTCGTTTGGCACCATCCGGAAGTGTTATATAAAATTCAGAAGCTGCCGGGTTTACTTCGCACTCAGCCATCTGTTTTGTTTATTAAAAGGTACAAAATCTTAAAGTTGTGCGGTGTTAAGCTTTGTTAAGCTCTCTCAATTATCGTTGCATAACCTTGACCTACACCAATACACATAGATACTAGCGCATATTTTTTGTTGGTTTTTTGTAATTCGATCGCTGCGGTTTGGAGTAAACGAGCACCTGTCATTCCAAGTGGATGGCCGATGGCAATTGCACCACCATTTGGATTTATTCTAGAGTCATTATCTGCTAAGCCAAGTTCTCTCGTACAGGCAAGGGCTTGTGCAGCAAATGCCTCGTTTAACTCAATAATATCCATTTGATCCATGGATAAGCCAGCTCGCTGAAGTGCTTTTTGACATGCTTTAACTGGCCCAATTCCCATGATTCTAGGTTCTACGCCAGCAATAGCGGTAGAAACAATTCTAGCCATTGGTGTTAGGTTATGCGTTTTGCATGCAGCATCAGATGCAATTAACATAGCTGCCGCTCCGTCATTAAGACCAGAAGCGTTGCCAGCTGTAACCGAACCTCCTTCTTTTTTAAATGCCGCTCTAAGTTTTCCTAAAATTTCCAGGGAAGAATTGGGTTTTATGAATTCATCATTAGAAAATATTATCGGATCTGCCTTGCGTTGAGGAATTGCAACCGGAATAATTTCTTCACTTAATCTGCCATTGTTTAGAGCTTCCGTAGCTTTCATTTGAGACCAAAAAGCAAACTGGTCTTGATCTTCTCGCGAGATATTATACATCTCTACCAAATTCTCAGCAGTTTCGCCCATTCCATGAGTTCCATACAACTCCTTCATTTTCGGATTAACGAATCTCCAACCAAAAGCACTGTCGTGCATTTGAGCGTCTCGCCCAAAAGGTTTGGACACTTTGGAAATTACCCAAGGTCCTCTGGTCATATGCTCAACTCCGCCAGTAACATAAATCTCACCATCGCCCATAGCTATGGCCCTGTAAGCGTTAATAGTAGAAGCCATACCTGAAGCACAAAGTCGATTAACTGTTTCTCCTCCAACTTGCCAAGGAAGACCAGCCAACAGGCCGCACATTCTAGCCACGTTTCTGTTGTCTTCACCTGCCTGATTAGCACATCCAAATATTACATCTTCAATTGCTTTTGGATCCAAATTTGAATTTCTGTTCATCAACTCTTTAATCACATGCGCGCCTAAATCGTCACATCTAACTGGAGCCAACGTACCTCCAAAATTTCCAATTGGTGTTCTTATTGCATCAACTATATATACTTCTTTCATATTACCGCTATTTTAAACTTCCCAGTTTTTGCTTGTTCTGTAAACCGTCCCTTTAAATAGACCAACGGTTTCATTTTCTTGATTCGTCAATTTAATTTGATAGATGCCAATTTTATTTGTCAAACTTACCTCTTCTGCCGTTGCTGTAACAACATCACCTTGTTTTAAAGATTTTGTATGTGAAATTGACGTTTCTACTGAAACGCTCATTCTACCATGAGAGTTCGCAGCAAATGCTAAACAACTGTCGGCCAACGAGTAAGTGATACCCCCATGGGCTATGTCAAAGCCGTTCAACATCTCCGGTCTGATAACCATCTGTAATTGAGATTTTCCTTTATCATCCTCTAACCGTTCTATTCCTAACCATTTGCTAAAAGGATCATTGTTGTACATTTTGTCTACAACTTTTGTTGCTTTCTCTTTATCCGTCATATGCGCTCTTTTTTCAAGAGTTTTTAAAAATATCAATTTTATAACTATTTGAGAAATGCTTTAAACACTAAATGACTCTGCCTACATTTAGTTTGGTGAGATATTGGATTGTTATATCGTTTATTCTAGTTGCTAGATTGGTGCAGGCTCAAGACTTTAGCCTGAGCATTTCTCATGCTTCTGGAATTTACCAAGAAGACATCGAAGTTGCGGTATCAGGTACTTTCGAGAAAGTTTATTATTCATTAGATGGGTCAAACCCTAAAAATGGGAGTAGATATAAAAAGCCAATTAAGATTAATAAAAACACCGTTTTACGACTAATTCCTTTTCACAACGGGGTTCGAGTAGATTCGGTTTTTTTTAGATCCTACATTTTCAATTTCGAAACTAAGTTGCCAATTGTATCAATCGCTTTGGAGGATAGTTCGTTATGGTCTGCCAAGTCTGGAATTTATGTAAAGGGTAATAATGCACGTTATGACGACAGCACAGAACATTGGGTTCATTGTAATTTTCAAGAGAAGTGGGAAAAGGAAATGCAGGTTGAGTATATAGATACTAGCGGGAAAAGCCTTTTCAATCAAATTGCGGGAATTAGAATATTTGGAGAAACAACGAGGAGGCAACCAGAGAAATCAATGAAAATAGTGGCCCGAAGTGAATACGGAGTAAATAGATTTTCAGGATCCGTATTTCCGCTAAAACCTCATCTAGATGAGCACAAACAGTTTGTGCTTAGGGTTTCTGGGAATGATTATAGAGGAACTAGGTTTAAGGATTGTTTAAACGCATATCTGGTTAGAGACCTAGGACTGGATTACATGGCTTATCAGCCAGTTCAATTATTTATTAATGGAAATTATTGGGGGCTTTATAATCTTCGAGAAAAAGTAAACAAGCATTACCTGTGTTACAACCGCAACGCAGATATGGATTCGAGTTCCATTATTATGGGAAGATGGGTAAGACAGCATGGAACGGCTAAGGATTACATGAGAATGTATCGATATTTTGAGAAGCTTGATACAATTGATAATAAGGCCTATCGAAAGGCTAAAGAAATGTTGGATATCCGGAATTATATCAACTTTCGAACCAGCCAAATATTTTTAAATAATTCCGATAGCCGAGGAAATATTCGTTATTGGAATACTAAAGATGGAGACGGAAAGTTCAGAATGATTTTTTACGATACGGACCATAGTTATGGTTCATACGATAGAAAGTATTTACAAGGATGTCTAAGCACTTTTAAAACTAATTGGTACAACCCAAAATGGAGTACGATGTATCTAACAAAGCTGATGCAACATCCTGAATTTAAGGCTGACTTTATTAATCAATTTGCTCATTTACTCAATACGAAATTTCATCCAGATACAATAAATGCTGCAGTAGACATTTTTGTTGACCTATATAAAAATGAGCTACCTAGGGATCGATCTGTACTACCAAAGCAATTTAAAAATAGTGCAATGACTGAGGAGAAGTGGTTAAAAAAGGTCTCAACAATTAGAAAATATGCACACGTTCGTTCTAAGCACTTGTACAAAGAAATAAATCGTTTGCTAACTGGCAAAGGAACCTATGTGCTTAAAGTTGAAGGAGACTCTGGTCAAGTTATTATCAATGGAAATCAACCGGTACAGCTTCCATACAAGGGTGTGTACTTTAAAGGTGTCAAGCTGCCTGTTAAAATGTATACAAATAAAAATTGGGAATTCGATTCTTGGAGTGACAGCAGCTTGGATAGTGTGAGACTTATAATAGGTAAATCGGACACGATTGTGCTAATTCCCAAGATGAACTATATACCAACGGTTGTCCCACTGAAAGATTCAATTAATGAAGCTAACGCGGCTTTAATAAAACTAGGACAATCCGAGAGCTCTGAAAAAATTAATTACCTGTTGTATCTAGGGTATTTATTGATACTAATTGGATCTGTATTGGTAGTTGCCTACTTACTTAAAAAGCGCTAATCCAGTTCGTTTAGTTTGTCCATGTTTCGGATCAACATTTTACCTCTTTCCATGTAGATTAAATCTTGCTTCTTAAGATCATTTAATATACTAGTGACTGTTTGACGTGTAGTGGCCGTTAAACTTGCAAAGTCTTGATGCGTGAGGTTATGTTTGATCAATACTTCATCGCCAATTAATTTGCCTTGTTTCTTTGCAAATTCTTTAAGTAAATCAGTCACCCTCGTAAAGGTGTCTTTAAACATTAAACTTTCAATTCGTTCTTGAAACTGCACCAATCGATCACCTAATATTTTAGAAATCCCCCAGGTAAACATGGCGTTCTTTTGCATCAATTCCTTGATGTCGAAAACATCTATCGTACAAATTTGGGTGTCGTTATCCATTGCTTTTGCATAATTGGCCCGGTTTTTCTGATTAGAGATTGCCATTATACCGAACATCTCATTTTGAAAGAAAATATGCTTAATCATTTCCTTGCCTTCTTTGCTATATGCACCAAGTTTTACTCTGCCGTCAGAAATAAAGAAGATAGTGTGAGATAGGTCTTCTGGATAAAAAATAAATTCATCCTTCGTATACTTTTTAGATACACATCTATTTGCTAACCAGGTGGTTTCTGATTCCGTTAGCTCTTTAAAAGCCGCTAGCTCAAATAGTTTTATTAGTTCGCTCGTCATTATCTTTTTAGTTCTACTATGGCCTTTTCAATGCCATTAACAGTCAACGGATACATTTTGTTCTCTGTAATACCTTTAATTGTTTTAATGGTGGAGGTATAATCCCAATTTTTTTCAGGAATCGGATTTAACCAAACGACTTTGTCAAAATGATCCGTAAATCTTTCCAGCCAATCTGTACCAGTTTCTTCGTTGTAGTGTTCAACACTGCCAAATTTCGATTGTAATTCATAAGGAGACATAGATGCGTCTCCTACGAATACTATTTTATAATCTGAATTGAATTTATTTAAAACAGCCCAAGTATCCTCAAAGTCATCCCATCTTCGGACAGAATCCTTCCAAAGTTTTTCATAGACACAATTATGAAAGTAGAAATACTCTAGATGCTTGAATTCATACTTAGCGGCAGAAAATAACTGAGAGCAAGTTTCAATAAACGGATCCATAGAACCTCCAATGTCAAAAAGCATTAGAACTTTTACATTGTTTTTTTTCTTAGGTGCCATTTCAATTTTCAAATACCCAGCATTATCACTGGTTTCTTGTATCGTCTTTGGTAAATCTAAAGATTCAATTCCGCCTTCTTTAGTTAAAACCCTAAGTTTTCTCAATGCCATTTTCATGTTACGAGTATCTAATTCAAGGTTGTCATCTAAATTTTTAAATTCTCGTTTATCCCAAACTTTTATCGCGCTTTTATGTCTACTTTCATCTTGACCTATTCGCATTCCTTCAGGATTATAGCCATATGCACCAAAAGGTGATGTTCCACCAGTTCCAATCCATTTGTTTCCTCCTTCGTGTCGCTTCTTTTGTTCTTTCAAAAGTTCTTTCATTCGATCTAAAATTTCCTCAAGACCTCCCATGGATTTAATTTGTTCCATTTCTTCAGGAGAAAGGAATTTTTCGCTGTTTTTTAGCAACCAATCTTCAGGGATATGAAGAAAATCATCAATTTTAATTGTTTCTAATCCTTTAAAATAAGACGCAAATAGCTGGTCAAATTTGTCCAAATCACTTTCTCGTTTAATTAATGCTGCCTTGCTTAAATAGTAGAATTCGTCCACATTTTGACTGATAACTCCTTGATTAAGAGCTTGAAGTAGGTCAAGGTATTCTTTTAAAGTAACCTTAACTCCTTGGTTTTTCAATATTAAGAAGAAGTCTAAAAACATATTCCTGGGAAAATAACTAAATAAAGCTAATTAAAATTGTCTGCTAGACTACTATACTAAAAGATAAGTGTGGGTGAATTAAATGAATTCTATTAAATTTGCGCTACTTTATTGAAATCAATGATATATCCAATAGTTGCATACGGAGACCCAGTTCTAAGAGCGGAATGCGAGGAACTCAAAGAAGGAAGCGATATTTCTGAATTGAAACAGAACATGTTTGAAACCATGTACAAATCTAAAGGGGTTGGCTTGGCTGCTCCTCAGGTAGGGAAATCTGTTCGTGTTTTTGTCATTGATGCGGCCAGTTTTGCTGAAGATGATCCAGAAAGTGAAGAGGAAGCAAAGGAATTTGAGTTTCTGAAAACATTTAAACGGATGTATATAAATCCGATCTTAGAAGAAGAAAGAGGTCCAGAATGGGGCTTTTCCGAAGGCTGTTTAAGTATTCCCGGAATAAGAGAAGAAGTGTTCAGAAAAGATACTGTTGTAATTAGCTACTACGATGAAAATTGGGAATTCAAAGAAGAGACCTTAACTGGACTTGCTGCTCGCGTAGTTCAACATGAATATGATCATATTGAGGGTGTTTTGTTTACCGATTATTTAAGTCCGATTAAGAAAAGATTGCTCAAATCAAAATTAACGGAGATCACTAAGGGTGAAGTGGACGTTAAATACAAAATGAAATTCCCAAAAAGAAAAGGAAAGTAATGAAGAATTTAATTTATCTATTAGTTATAGGGGTATTGGTTATGTCCTGTGGAGAAGTAGAAGTGGCTGACAATGTTTTAGAAACAGATACTAACGAACCTGCTAGTCAAGAAAATCTTTATAAGGAGATTATTTCTTTACATGAAACAATGCTTTACGATGATCTAAGAGCAAATAAAGTCAAGGGAAATGAATTGTTTGATTTAACAATTGTCTTTCTACAGCGCTTTCCAGAAGTAGATTCAAGATTCGAAGTAATGGAATATGGAAGAGCAGCAGCTACTGGATCAGATAATCTCCAAGGCGCAGATCGTCTTTTAAAAATGATGATTGAGGAATTTCCAGAGCACCCTTTGAGACCTGAGAAAATGAGCTTAAGAGCTTTTACTTTATGGAAGTTGAACAACATAGAAGGCTCTACGAGAATGTATAATCAGATTATTAAAGAGTATCCCGATACAGAATGGTCTGCTGATGCCGAAGGAAGTCTGATGATGAATAACCTCAACACAGATGACGGTAAACTTCCCGATTATTTCGAAAAGCCGAATTCATAGTTCGACTAAAGTATTAACTTTTGCCCGATACATTTCAGTAATAATCTAATGCTGTAGCGACTCAAAATATTTATCCAGGACACCACTGTTGACTAATTTCGGAGTCACAATTTCTAAGATAGAGGGTCTTCCGTTTTCAGAAGGAAGAAAAAATGAAGCTAATTCTGTCTCTAATTCTGCTTCATTTCTAGCTGAATAATAATTGATATTAAACTGCTTAGCAATGTGCTCACAAGTCATGTTTTGTTCAGTTTCGAAGAATTTTTCTAATTGATCAGTAGAACTTGGTCCCGGAATAATTCTAAATATCCCGCCACCAGAATTATTGATAACAATGACTTTTAAATTTGATGTTAAGTGATTATTCCAGAATGCATTTGAATCATAAAAGAAACTCATATCTCCTGTAATTAACGTCACTAGTTTTTCTGATTTGCATGCCATGCCTGCTGCAGTAGACGTGCTCCCATCAATTCCACTAGTGCCGCGATTGCCGTAATATTCAATACTTCTGATTTGATTGAATAGCTGCACATACCTAACCGCAGTACTATTGGCCATTTGAATTACGGACCGGTCGGGTATGAAATCTAAGATTAAACTGAAAGCTTTTAAGTCGCTGAATTCACAAGAATTTATATAAGAAAGATGCTGATCCTCCGTATGTAAGTCTCTCCCTTTCCAATTTGTTTTATATCCGGATTGAATCGGAATTAGTCTGTCTTTTATTCCATGAAAGAATTGACTTGGCTGGCAGCGTACTGTTTTAGTTAATGATTGGAACGTGTCTAAATGAGAATCATGATCTGTTATGTTCCAGTGTTCTTCCGGCTTATTTTCTCTTAAGAAAGATTTTATTTTTTTACTAATAAACGCATCTCCCACGGTGATTAATAAAGTAGGTCTAAAATCATTTTTATCTTCAGCTGTAAAATTCGAAATCAACCTATCGATACAAGAGTTAAAGCTAGGATGCCATAAATTGGCAGTAGACTCAGTTAAAATAGATACGGAATCATCAGTTGAGATAATTTCTAACGCTCTAAGCAGGCTTTCGTTGGGCTTCATTTGCCCGCACAAAATCAACTTTTTACCATGGCTGTTCCAAACTTTCGATAAAGAATCTAAGTCTTCATCGCTGATCGTTAATTCTGGGTTTAAATTCTCTATTACTTTAATTTCTGCTTTGGAAGATGATTTCCCATATAAACTCTCTCTCAATGGAATGTTTATATGAACGGGCCCAGGAGTTGGAAAAGAACACAAGTCTATCGCTTCGTTTGTGATGCGATTTGAACTCCAAATTTCATCCTCATGCACTACTTCTTGAGGTAGTTCATATGAACCTCGGATAAAGTTTTTGTAAATATCTCGCTGAACAATGGTCTGACCATCTCCCTGATCTACCCATTCCACAGGTCTATCTGAAGTAAGAATAAGTAAAGGGATTCTTTGATAAAAAGCTTCTGCAATTGAGGGAGCGTAATTTAAACTTGCGCTTCCGCTGGTGCAACAAATGGCTACAGTTTCTCCAATTTCTTGAGCAATGCCTATAGCGAAAAACCCAGCTGAGCGCTCATCAGGAACTGTATAGCAGGTAATCTCTTCATGTTCGTCAAAAGAAATGGTTAATGGTGCGTTCCTTGACCCGGGAGAAAGCACAACGTGTTTAATCCCTTTTAAGGCACATAGTTCAACTAAATTATGAATTGCAATTTTGTCTGTCGGCACGTTGTAAAGGTCTATAATTTTTCAATAATTCCTAATATAGTCTCAGCTTTAGCTTTCGTCTCATTCCACTCATTTTCTGGTGTAGAATCTGATGTTATCCCACCGCCAATAAATAAGTGAACCTGTTCCTCGTCCATCTTTAAACATCTCAAATTAACAAAGAGTTCATCAGTATCATTAAAATTTATGGGACCTAGAAAACCGCAGTATAACTCTCGATCATGGGGTTCATTTTTAATAATGATATCAAGTGCGGTTTTGGTTGGAATTCCACATACAGCAGGAGTAGGGTGAAGTCGATTAACAATGTCGGCACATTTGCCACTAGTTTCAAAGTTAAATTCAGTACAAAGGTGTGCAATGTTGCCGGCTTCTTTTGTAAATGGACCAGATAATTTTGGTTTTATATCCAGAGATGTTAATTCGGATAGTATATAGTCTGACACCAGTTGCTGCTCAGCCTTTTCTTTCGTTGCCCATTCATAACGACTATTTTTCAACTGAGTTCCAGCCAATGCCATGGTGCTATAGTGAGTTGAATTTCTTTTTAAAAATGTTTCAGGGGTAGCTCCAATCCAAGTGCCAAGGCTTGGGTCATTCAATAGGTAAACAAAAGCGTCTGGATACGAATGTCTTAATGCGTCAAATAGCTTTGTAGGGGAGATGATTCCCGGTTTAGTGTGAACTCTAGATAAAATAATTTTGGTCAATTTATTATCAAATTCATCAATATAAGATTGGCAAAGTTTTATATAATCGTCTTTAGACAAGTTGGAGATTTGGCTCTTTCCTTTAATTT
>JBLIOB010000038.1:0-21548 GCA_047639575.1 Parvicellaceae bacterium | reverse complement strand
ATGAACGTATGCTTCATTATTGGTGATAAATTGATTACACCAAAATCAAGTGATACTATTCTTTCAGGAATTACAAGAGACAGTGTTACTAAAGTTGCCGAAAAATGGGGATTAACCGTTGAAGCAAGAAGAGTGACAGTTGCGGAAATTGTTGAAGCCATGGAGGATAATACGTTGAAAGATGTATTCGGAGCGGGTACAGCTGCTACAATCGCTCAAATCGCTTCAATTAACTTTAGAGGAAAAGACTACGTTTTACCTTCGATAGAAGATCGAGAATTTTCAAATAAAGTATACCAGTATATGGACGATTTGAAAAATGGTAGAATTGAAGATCCTTTTGATTGGACCGTTCGTATCTAATTTTCTTCCTTTTTATAATTAGAATAACCTTATTCTAAATCTGGTAGTAAATGATATGGAATTGTTTTTGCTAATACATCTATATTAAAACTCCAGTGAAAAAATTACTAATCATATTCTTATTTCTCCCGATCACATTCTTTGCCCAGCAAAATATTGTTGTTAAAGGAAAGATCACGGATGAGATTGGCGATGTGATTCCAGCGAGGATTAGAATTCAACAAATTAAAAATCCGTCTTATTTTGATCATTCAGACGCAAAGGGGAATTTTATATTTCATTTTAAATACAAAGAAGATCCGAAGGATGGGTTGTTATTTCATTCTACTTGGTACCAGGATATTGTTATCAAACTGACTAAAAAGCAGATGAGGCGGTTAATTGGTGACACCTTATACTTGAATGTTCAGCTTCCGTTTGAGCAGTTAAAAGGACCTACCGTGTTTCATGAAAGACCACCGGATACAATGGTAGGATTTCCTTCCGTAGGAGTGCATGATTTCGAATTCGATCAGGATCGATATGTGCTTTTGGCTTTTGAAAAAACATTGAGAAAAGGATCAGAGATAATTCTTTCAGTAGGAGATTCAATCCTGTCAAGATTCCCCATACCTGGAAGCGCTCAGAGACTATTTAAGGATTATCGAGACCGAATCTACGTGATTTGTAAGGAGAGGATTTTCTTATGTTCTTTTAGGAACGATGAAGTTGCCTTGAGTCCAGTGGAACTAGCGCCCTTTTATAAAAACAACTGGTTGATAATTGATACGTTAGAAGGTCAGTATTTTTATTCTAACATGAATCAACTTTATCCAGCCTACGAATACTATGCTCAGAATTTTGGCGATACAGTTCCGTCAAAATTGCACCATGTAGAAGATGAGTTAATCATGGAATTGTATAGAGCCGAGTATAAGTATGCGAAGGGACCTGAGAAGGTTTGGGCTAATAAACAAGAAATGGCTACGGGTATAGACAAAGAGATTTGGATGGGAGCTAAATACTTCACACATAGTTTATATTATAAAGTGCCTTATGCGCCTTTGTTTGTGCAAGGAGACACCGTTCTAATTTTCGATCACTATCAGGATCTCCTGTTTAAGTTTAATTCCAGTAATGAGAAAGTTGATTCAATCCCGATTTACTATCATAAACTGACAAAACCATCCAAATGGGAACAACCGCTTTTGGCGGATGAATCGAATGAAGAGATTTATGGGTTGTTTATGAAGCAAGGGCATTATCACTTAAAAAAAGTTGATACAAGAACTGGTTTAACCTCTTTGGCCTTTAGGCTTTATTATAAATTCGTAGAGGATATTAAAATTGTAGATGGGTTTGTGTATTATATCTACAGGCCTTATGAATCGGCTCAGGAGCGTTATATTTATCGCGAGCGAATCAAGTTAAAACAGGAAGAACCAAATGGACTTGAGAATAAATCTGAGTAGAAATTAGGATAGTATTTATTTTCAAGCATATATTTGCACAGCAATGACAAGAAATTTAAATCATCAGCATCATCTTATACTTACCAATCGGTGAGCGCATGATGCTATGTTGCAAATAAGACATTAACATTAAAGCCTTCCGAGAAACCGAGAAGGCTTTTTTTATGTTCGCTATTTCGGTTTTTTGGGAGGTGTAGAAACCAAAACAAATGAACAAGTTGAAAATAGCCATTCAGAAAAAAGGCAGATTAAATTTAGATTCCATTCAGTTATTAAAGGAATGTGGTATTTCCATTGATAATGGGAAAGACCAGTTGAAAGCGAGCGCGCGCAACTTTCCGTTAGAAGTACTTTACCTGCGAAATTCAGACATTCCGAAATATGTTTTAGATGGAGTTGCGGATATTGCTATTGTGGGAGAAAATTTACTTGTAGAAAAAGGAAACGAAAACACCAGAATCCTTCCGCTGGGTTTTTCTAAATGTAAAGTATCACTTGCTGTTCCTAAATCAACGGAATATTCTGGCATAGAATGGTTTGAAGGCAAGAAAATTGCCACTTCTTATCCGAAAACTACAGAAGCCTATTTCAAAGAGAATCAGATTAATGCAAGCGTACACGTCATATCAGGTTCGGTAGAAATCGCACCGAATATTGGCTTAGCTGACGGGATTTGTGATATCGTAAGTTCAGGAAGTACATTGTTTAAGAATGGGTTGAAGGAAGTTGAACAAATTATGAGTTCACAAGCGGTCCTAATTGCAAACAAAGAATTGGATCCAGAGTTAGCTAAGGTTTTAGATAGGTTAGTTTTTAGAATTAAAGCAGTCTTGGCTTCTAAAAACAACAAGTACATTTTGCTAAACGCGCCTAATGACAAGATTGAAGCAATTACAAAGCTTTTGCCTGGTATGAAAAGTCCAACAATTCTTCCTTTAGCCAGAGAAGGATGGAGTTCTATGCACTCTGTGATAAATGAGAATGAATTTTGGGATGTTATAGATCGTCTGCAAGTAACGGGTGCTGAAGGCATTCTCATTGTTCCAATTGAAAAAATGGTGATATGATTGAAGTAGTTAAGTTTCCTAAAAGAGAATCTTGGACTGAGCTCCTAAAGCGTCCTCAGCTAGAAGTGAAAAATTTGAATGCTTTGGTGGAAGAAGTGTTTAAAGGTGTTGAGCAAGAGGGTGATGAAGCCTTGAAGGCCTATACAAGCAGATTTGACAATGTTGAACTGAATTCGACAGTCGTCAGCAAAGCGGAATTAAATGATGCTTCTAGCTTGTTGTCTGGTGCTTTAAAGTCTGCCATACAATTAGCGGCAGGAAATATTGAGCGCTTTCACAAAAGCCAAATTATGCAAGAGGCTAAAGTTGAAACAATGGCTGGAGTTTCTTGTTGGAGGAAGTCAATTGGCATTGAGCATGTCGGCTTATATATTCCGGGTGGAACAGCCCCATTATTCAGTACTGTTTTAATGCTCGGGATTCCAGCAAGAATTGCAAATTGTAAAAATGTAATTCTGTGTTCCCCTCCGGATAAAAACGGAAGCATAAATCCGGCCATTTTATACGCAGCAAAATTGGTAGGAATAACGGATGTTTTTAAAGTTGGAGGCATTCAAGCAATTGCCGCTTTGGCAATCGGCACAGATTCAGTTCCAAGGGTTAGTAAAATATTTGGACCAGGGAATCAATATGTTACCTCTGCTAAACAATTCGCCCAAAATTATGGAGTTGCAATTGATATGCCAGCAGGTCCATCTGAATTGCTGGTTTTTGCTGATGATTCGGGAGAGCCTGACTTCATTGCGGCCGATTTGTTGGCGCAGGCAGAGCACGGAGCTGACAGTCAGGTGTTACTTGTGACCACCGATTTAGAATTGTTACAAAAAACAATGATTTCAATTCAAAATCAATTAAAATATACAGCTAGAAAACTTATATGTATGGCGGCTTTAAGTAATTCGAAGGCTTTTTTAGTTGAGGATGAAGGGATTGCAATAAATATGATAAATGAATATGCGCCAGAGCATCTAATTGTTGTATCGAAACGCGAAGATATGTTCTTAAACGAAGTAGTAAATGCGGGGAGTGTCTTTCTGGGTAATTACACCCCTGAAAGTGCAGGAGATTATGCTTCAGGAACCAATCACACATTGCCTACAAACGGTTATGCAAAATCTTACAGTGGCGTTTCGGTTGACAGTTTTGTGAGGAAGATAACCTATCAAAAAATCACAAAAGAAGGCTTGAATAATATTGGTCCTGCTATTGAATTAATGGCAGAAGCTGAGTGTTTAAATGCGCACAAAAATGCAGTAACTATAAGATTGAAAAAGGATGAAGTTTGAAATAGAAAATATTGTCAGAACTAGTATAAAAGAGATGGATCCATACGCATCTGCAAGGGATGATTTTCAGGGGGAAGCCACTGTGTTTCTGGACGCCAACGAAAGTCCATTCAATACAGGGTTGAATAGATATCCTGATCCATCTCAATTAGCGTTGAAGCAACAAGTGTCAAAGGTTAAAAATGTACCAGTTGAAAATATATTTATTGGGAACGGAAGTGATGAGGTGATAGATTTGTTGTTTCGAGCGTTTTGTGAGCCAGGCAAAGATCGTGTAATGGTTTTACCTCCATCATATGGTATGTATGGAGTGTCTGCCAGAATAAATAATATTGGTTTAGTTGAAGTTCCTTTAGATTCAGAATTCCGATTAAACGTTGATCAGATTAAGCTAAAGTCTACTGAAATGGTTAAGCTAATGTTTTTATGCAGCCCCAATAACCCTACTGGAAATTCTATAGGCCTTGATCAAGTAGAGCGGTTGCTAGCAAGTTTTGGTGGATTGGTGGTGTTGGATGAAGCGTACATCGATTTCAGTAAAATGCCGTCTGCTATTCGATTGCTGGAAAAGTATCCGAATCTAGTGGTGCTTCAAACACTATCAAAGTCCTGGGGGCTAGCCGGTATAAGAGTTGGACTGGGTTTCGCTTCGAAAGATGTATTAAGGGTGCTGAATAAAATTAAGCCTCCGTATAATGTAAATGTTCTTTCTCAGAAGATCGCAATTGAGGCCCTGGGTAACGTTGAGCAACAGAAGAGCTGGGTTAAGGCAGTGTTAGTGCAGAAGGAAATGATGGAATTAGCGCTAGGAAGTCTGAATTTTATTAAACGCGTTTATCCATCGGATGCAAATTTTATCCTGTTCAAAGTGGCGAATGCGGATCAGTTGTATGCATTTCTAGTTCAAAATGGAATCGTAATTAGAAACAGAACGGCAATGTATGGTTGTGAAAATTGCTTGAGAGTCTCTATTGGAACAATGGAGGAGAATGTCAATTTTTTAGAGAAGTTAAATGAGTATGAACTGAATATAAAACAGAAATGAAAAAAGTACTTTTTATAGATCGAGATGGCACTATTATTTTGGAGCCAAAGGATGATTATCAAGTAGATAGTCTTGAGAAATTAGAATTTTACCCTTCTGTATTTAAAGGATTAGGTAAAATATCTTTAGAGTTTGATTATGAATTAGTTATAATTACTAATCAAGATGGTCTTGGAACAGAATCTTATCCCGAAGATTCGTTTTGGCCAGCTCAAAACAAGATGATTCAGACCTTTAAAAATGAAGGGATAGAATTCGATGAAGTGTTCATTGATAAGACTTTTGCAAAGGACGGTGCAGAAACGAGAAAACCACGGACTGGATTACTTAATAAGTACTTCAGTGAAGCCTATGATTTAACGAATTCATTTGTGATTGGAGATCGAATGACGGATATGGAGTTAGCTAAGAATTTAGGAGCTAAAGGAATATTTATGGATTGTGGTTCTGATCCAGGATCCAATGAAGTAGAAGCAAAAGCCGAAGAGATTAAGTCGTTTATTGCATTGAGCTCTACCGATTGGAATGAAATCTATGAGTTTTTGAGGCTAGAAAACCGTACTGCGCTTGTGGAAAGACAAACGAATGAAACAGAAATTCGAGTAAAAGTTGACTTGGATGGGAGCGGTTCTTCCAAAATCGACACAGGATTGAAGTTTTTCGATCACATGTTGGAGCAGATAGCAAAACACGGTTCAATCGATTTAGAAATCTACACGAAAGGTGATTTAGAGGTTGATGAGCACCACACGATTGAAGATACCGCGATTGCTTTAGGAGAGGCTTTGAAAATTGCCCTTGGTGATAAATTAGGGATTGAAAGATATGGTTACTGTCTTCCGATGGACGACTGTTTAGCTCAAGTTGCTTTGGATTTCGGAGGAAGAAACTGGATAGAATGGGACGCATCGTTTAAGCGTGAAAAAGTAGGGGATATGCCTACTGAGATGTTCTTTCACTTTTTTAAATCTCTAAGTGATGCAGCTTTGTGTAATCTTAATATAAAAGCCGAGGGCGTTAATGAGCACCACAAGATTGAAGCAATTTTTAAAGCACTTGCTCGGGCTATAAAAATGGCTAAGAAAAGGGATTTAAGTAACATGGTATTACCATCGACTAAAGGAATGTTATAATGAAAGTTGCGATAATAGATTACGGTGCTGGGAACGTACAATCAGTCAAGTTTGCATTGAAACGAGTCGGTGTAGAAGCGATTGTTACAGACGATTTGGATATAATAAAGGGAGCAGAACGTGTAATCTTTCCAGGAGTTGGAGAGGCTTCCGCGGCAATGTCCGTAATTAGGTCAAAAGGACTAGATCAGGTCATTAGAGAGTTGACTCAGCCAGTTTTGGGAATTTGCTTAGGTATGCAATTAATGTGTACGGCCTCTGCCGAGGGTGATACTGCAGGATTAGGGATTTTTGAAGAAAAGGTATTGAAGTTTGAGCCTTTCCTAAAAGTACCTCAAATGGGTTGGAATAGGATTACGGATGTTAAATCAGAGCTGCTTGAAGGAGTAGAAAAGGAACACATGTACTTTGTCCACAGCTATTTTGTGCCGAAATCAAAGTACACAATTGCCAGTTGTGATTACATAGAGGAATTCAGCGCTGCATTGCATAAGGATAACTTTTATGCATGTCAGTTTCATCCAGAAAAGAGTGGAGCTAAAGGCGCAGTGATTATTGAAAATTTTTTAAAACTGGACTAGTCTACATTAGTTAGAAGTCTGTAAATAGTACAAGTTATGATTCAAGTGATACCAGCAATAGACATAATAGAGGGTAAATGCGTTCGACTGTCAAAAGGCGATTACAGTACAAAAAAGGTCTACAATGAAAAACCGTTGGAAGTTGCCAAGCAATTTGAGGCTGCTGGAATAGCTAAACTTCACCTAGTGGATTTGGATGGCGCAAGATCTAAGGAGATAGTGAATTGGAAAATATTAGAGCTCATTGCGAGCAAAACTAACTTGGAGATTGACTTTGGTGGTGGCTTAAAGTCGGACAATGATCTTCGAGTAGCTTTTGATTGTGGTGCTAAGCAAATAACTGGTGGAAGCATTGCGGTAAAAGATCCAGAACGATTTGAGTCCTGGCTTGCCGAGTATGGTTCAGATCGCATAATTTTAGGCGCTGACGCTAAAAATGAAAAAATCGCAATTTCAGGCTGGATGGAAGAGTCGTCTACGAACATCTTTGATTTTATTGATGACTATGTTGAGAAAGGAATTGAATATTGTATCAGTACAGATATCGATAAGGATGGAATGTTGGAAGGTGCTTCTCATGAATTGTATGCCCGTATTCTAGAAAAGAATAACGGTTTAAAATTGATTGCATCTGGAGGTGTCGTCAGTATAGATGAGCTAATTAAGTTGGATGAAATGGGGCTCTATGGGGCCATTATCGGTAAAGCGATTTATGAGGGTAATATCTCTTTAAAGGACCTTGAAAATTATATAAGTTCATGCTAGCAAAAAGAATCATACCGTGTCTTGACATTAAGGATGGAAGAACCGTAAAAGGAATCAATTTTGTTGGTCTTCGTGATGCCGGTGATCCCGTTGAATTAGCCGTCAAATACGCTCGAGAAGGGGCGGATGAGCTTGTTTTTCTAGATATTACCGCCACTGTTGAAAAACGAAAAACTATTCTGGAATTGGTGAATAGTGTAGCGGAAAAAATAGATATCCCATTTACTGTGGGAGGAGGAATCTCATCGATAGAGGATGTTTCAGCTATTTTAAGGGCCGGGGCTGATAAAGTTTCAATTAATTCTGCTGCAGTAAATAATCCAAAGTTGATTCAAGAATTGGCAAACAAGTTTGGTTCGCAATGCATCGTGGTGGCAGCTGATGCGAAAAAGGTTGATGGCGAGTGGAATATCTTTTTAAAAGGAGGGAGAGAAAAAACTAATTGGGATTTATTTGATTGGGTAAAAGAAGCGGAAAAGCTAGGTGCCGGAGAGATCCTATTCACATCGATGAATAATGACGGCACTAAAAATGGGTTTGCAAATAAAGCGTTAAAGCGAATAAGTCAAGAGATAAACATCCCAGTTATTGCCTCAGGCGGAGCGGGGTGTCAAGAGGATTTTAAGGATGTATTCATTGAAGGACTCGCAGATGCTGCTTTAGCGGCAAGTGTATTTCACTACGGTGAAATCGGGATTCCAGAATTAAAAAAATATCTAACTAAACAAGGAATACCAATAAGATGAAAGTTATATACGATGTAAATACTGGGCTAGTTCCAGCGATCATTCAAGATTCAGAAACTAATGTGGTTTTAATGCTTGGATATATGAATGAAGAAAGTCTCAAAATGACTAATGAGACTGGGTTGGTAACATTCTATTCAAGGTCTAGGCAAAAGCTTTGGACCAAGGGCGAAGAAAGTGGAAATACGCTGACTTTGGTTTCCATGTCGTCAGACTGCGATGATGACACGTTATTGATAAAAGTAAAGCCTATTGGCCCAGTATGTCACACCGGTTCAGACACTTGTTGGAATGATTCAAATAAAGCTGGATTGGGTTTCATTAATAAGTTAGAGTCAATCATACAGGACCGAAAAGAAAACGAATCAGGTGACTCTTATGTTTCTTCCCTTTTTCAATCTGGGATTAATAAAGTGGCCCAAAAAGTAGGAGAGGAAGCTGTTGAAGTCATAATCGAAGCAAAAGATCAAAATGATGAGCTCTTTTTAAGTGAGAGTGCAGATTTACTATTTCACTACTTAATATTATTGCAAGCGAAAAACTATAAACTGACGGATGTCATACAGATATTGGAATCAAGAAATTAACTTTGGCTCATGAGCATTAGATTGGCTGAGGAAAAGGATCGAGAAGTTTTGATGGAGATGGTAAATGATGTTTATTCAACTTCGGAGGCCGAGTTCTGGAGCGATGGTTACTATCGAATAAATGATCAGCAATATGATCAGTATACTGGGAACGGTTGGTTGTATTTGCTTGAAGATGAAAGTGGCATCGTTGGTTGTGTTCTGCTAAAATTTGATGAGCCAGGAACTTCCTGCTTTTCGATGTTGGTATGCCATCCAGATCATCGAAAAAAAGGAATAGGTAAAATGTTGGTCAATTATGTGACCGAAATTTGCATTGAAAGAGGTGATCGTTCGATGAGGCTAGAATTACTTACTCCAAAAGATTGGATTCATGAAGAGAAGGTGTTTCTCAAAACCTGGTATGAATCAATAGGTTACGTGCTTGTAAAAGAAATTGACTTCCTGGAAATGTATCCAACTCACAAACAATTCATGAAGTGTGATTTGGTCTTTTCGTTGTATGAAAAACCCTTTAATCTTTTATCTTAAACTGGATTGGGATCGTTTGCTTTGAACGTACTTTTCTCCCGCGAGCAGTTCCTGGTTTGTATTTAGGGAATTTTTTAATCACTCTAATTGCTTCTTTGCTAAGACTGATGTGTGGAGTTTTGAGAATTTTAATATTTGAAACGTTGCCGTCTGGTTCAACCACAAAACTCACATAGACTTTACCCTGAATTTCGGATTCCAATGCTATCGGTGGGTATTTGATGTGTTCCATAACAAATTTCATCATCAGAGAATTGCTATTGAGTAGATTTGTCGAGTTCATGAAAAGCGGTGGTGTGTCAACAAATTCGATAATTTCTTCTTCAACTTCTGGCTCTGGTTCAACAGGTGGAGGGTCAGGAGGAAGTGGGTGGACGATAATTTCTGGTTCAATTTTCTTAGCTTTATAATTAGGAAAACTTCCTTGGCGTTGACCATTAAATCTTAGCTTAAACTCCTTCGTGTTTATACCTGAGATCTCGTAGTCAAACCTCCTTACAATTGCTTTGGCGTACGCATAATCTCCATCCAGAGAATTGACTTTAAAACACACATCAAGTTCAGTACCAGAGAATTTCACTTCTTGCTTGTGTTGCTCATTGTCTAATACGTTCGCCCAAAGGCTTAAATGGTATATGTTTCCTTCCCAGTATGCTTCTCGGATCTCAACTCCGTATTGCTTAAGACTGTGTGCTTTAGCCGGGTATGAACTGGATCGTGTAAGTTCAACTTGCCCAATTAATGAGGTGTTTAATGCGATAAATGCAAGAAGCAATACATATTTCATTATTCGTTTATTAAAAGGTGCTTAAATCTAACAATTCCATAAAACATTACATGTTTTGAATAATTCAATTTTAACATAAGTCCCTGATTGAATCAATTGCGTATTATTATAGTCTTAATAACACAAATCGATGTATTACAAACAAGCATTTGACGCAAAAAAGAGATGGTGGCTGTATTTAATTGGAATAGCCGTTTTCTTTATTGGTTGGCAATCTGTGGGTATGCTTCCTTTGGGAATTGCTATTGGGTTAGCTGGTCCGACCGCTTCGCAGCTTCAAGAATTTAGCGATATAGCTAAAATTGCAGCGTTTCTTGGTGGAAACTTATTCATGCTAATGATGTTGTTGACCTTTGTGTTAGGGCTGTTTTCGCTGTGGGTTTTTGTTAAAACTGCTCATAAGCGAAAGTTTACATCCCTTATTTCTATTGGGAAGGTAAATTATAGAAAAATCCTTTTTTCATTTTTAAGTACGTCAGTTTATCATGGAGCGTTCTTATTGATTGGATATTTGCTTTCTCCAGAGCTTTTTGAGTGGAGCTTTAATCCAGAAACCTTCTGGTATGTGTTGATCATGGCTGTTCTAGTCCTTCCGTTTCAGACTAGTTGCGAAGAAATTGTGTTTCGTGGATATTTGATGCAGTCCATAGGCGTGTTGTTGCGTTATAAATGGGTGGCGATTTTATTGACTTCGATTGGTTTCGGGCTTCTACATTCAATGAATCCTGAGGTTGAGGTTATTGGTTGGAGCTCAATGATTTTCTACATTGGATTTGGGTTGTTTATGGCTATCATCACTACCATGGACGATGGCTTAGAGCTAGCAATTGGATTTCATTGGGCAACTAATTTTTTCGGAATAGCGATAGTGTCAAGTAATTGGGGTACGGCTCAAACCGATACGTTGATTACGGATCTTTCAGAACCAGGTGCTGGAGCGAGTTGGATGTATATTTCAACTGGAGCTTTAGTGTTGATGTACTTACTCTTTGCTTTAGTGTATAAATGGAAGAGTCCAAAGAAGTTATTTGAAAAAGTTGAGTTACCCGATCCAGTTGAACGTGAAATGGTTATTGAAGATGATCTAGAGCTTAATTATCGGCCTTAATTAGCTTTCCGTTAATTCCAAATTGTTCTCCAGTTATCTGATAGATATACGTGCCTGCGGACCAGCTTGAATTATCAATGGAGAAGGCTTGATCAGTTGTTGTTTTTTCAAATATCAACTGTCCAGATTGGCTAAATACCCGAATCAATTTCTCATCGTAATTACTGAAATTCAATACAAACTTATTCGGGTGAGTTTCGATTTTTAGGTCTTTTGAATTTAGATTAGTAATGGATGAAGGAATGTCCATTTCTAAAAGAAACAAGCCGTTGTGTCGATCTGAAACGAGTATTCGGCCTGAAGGTAGATAGCAATAAACCCCCCAAGCTCCTTCAAAAACTGTGCTATCTGGACCTTGATAGGTGTCGTAATAAGCAACCCGAACTGGATTGTAGATATCACTAATGTCATATACCTGAAGGCCGTCATAATAATAGGAAATGAAAAGAAGGTTGTCTTTAAGCATAAGGTTGTGGGCCATCGTGCTATCAAAAGTGCTCGGCATTATTTGAGCCGTTACCTGAATGTCTGACCAGTCTGATGCATCACAAACTTTCACAGACTTGCCTGCTGTTTCATCAGCAAAAACATATACTAATCCATCATCACTCAGCCAACCTGAATGGTTATATCCTTTATCTGGGTAAAACTCTAAAGAGTTTATTACAGGGGCAGGAGCGCCCATATCTATATAGCATAACCCATAGAGAGATGAATTCATAAATAGCGTATCTCTTCTCGCGTAGATGTCATGAACATAATCAAAGCTGGGAAGACCATAAGGTGCTTTTGGAATTAGTGAATCGGGCCCTGCAATAGTGAATATGTCCGTCATACTTGCGTCACAACAGTACATAGTCGCTGTTGCCGAATCAATAAATATGTTGTGTGTATTATTAAACTGAACCGTATCCTTGGTTCTAGTCAGAGAATCAGGTAAGGTGCTCATGTCCATGATGTCGAGACCAGGCTCTTCATCGGAAACTCCATAAAGAATGTTGTTGTAGTCATGGTAATCTCTATGGATCGCCCAGTCAATATTTCCAGGCAAAAATTGAATTTCTTCTAGTTGATTAGTTGCGGTGATTTTAAAAATATGCGTTCCTACCGTGGAGCCCATAACCGCATATTCCTGGTTGTTGTAAACAAATCCCCAGCATTCGTTGAAAGTGGAATTGTAAGGGTCCAGGGGAAGCGTATCATTATCCCAATTATCAAGCAAGATGATGTTCTGGCTTTGGCTTAGTCCTGTGAAAGAAATGAAGATACAAACTGATAGAAGTGTAATTACTTTATGCATATGGATTGTGTTAGTGCCTACAAGATAAACATGAAAAGCAATGACGAACTAGGGAAATAGGGAAAGGTAGAACCTAGACAGTTAAAGGTTGGCCATTAGGTAGTTGTACAGGGCAATCATAGATGAAATGTCATCTTTGTGCACTTTCTCGTCTGCGCTGTGAACATGGTCTTCTGGAGCTCCAATAAAGCACCAATCAAATGGGTACGGGCTTTTTTGCAATGCATTGCCATCGCTACCGCCTGCAGATTCAACTTCAAGCTGAAACTTAACTTTAGATTCTTTTGCTAATGCAATTATTTTATCAACGTAAGATCTTCTTGGAATACCACTGTCTCTTATGGATATCGCTACTCCTTCGCCATGATGAACTCCTTCCGTTTTCCACGTGATGTCTGAAATCAAAGCTTGTTGAACACCTAATTCTTCGTATAAATATTTCGCCAAATACCCTACGGTTCCTCCGCCAGTTTCTTCCCAACATGAAAAGCAGATGACTCCATTTTCTAAGGTTTCAGCTACTTTTAATGAATTGTAAATTCCTAAACGGTTGTCCATGTAGCAGCATTGAACAAACTCATCGTCTTCTCGCCAGTTTGGCTTAAAGACTAATTCTGTTCCCCTATCTAAAATTCGATCTGAAACATACTCTAAAGATTTACGCCCGTTCTCATCTTCAATTACTAAAAGTTCAGTTTCAATCGGACCATTAGAGTCTTCCCCGACTAGTTCAGTGCCTTCAATGGTTCTTGGGCCACCAATCTTGATTAATTGTTTATCATACCGAACGGTAAATCCAATAGAATCCATGTGAGCGAAAATTGCAGTTCTAGGTTCTCCAAACTTAACCATTACGCAATCTTGAAACATTGGACCAGAAATGATCTCAGGTTTTACTTTGAAGGAGTCTTTGTTTCGCTCAAAATAGTCCAGAATGAAGTCTTTCATTTTAACTTCATTTCCTGCTGGTGCGTGAATGGCACACATTTCTTTTAATAAATCCATTTATAGGGTTAAGATTCGCGAAGGTAATTCGGCTCAAACTGTAATCCTACTAGTTTGTTGGTTACTTCTTCAACTTTGGATAGTCTGATCTCGAACTCTAACAAACACGAGGTTTGGAAGTCTTGTTTGATAATGTTTAAATCATATTCTTTTATGATTCTCATTATTTCGTTCATTTTCGAATACCCAAACTTCAATTCGTAAACATTTGAAATCTGCTTTTCTTTGATATTGTTAGCAGCTAATGCCATCTTGGCGCCATCTCGATAAGCTTTTATTAGTCCTGCAACTCCGAGCTTGGTTCCGCCAAAATAGCGCACGACCACAACGAGTACATTGGTTAATTCAAACGACTGGATTTGTCCGTAAATTGGTTTTCCAGCTGTACCACTAGGTTCTCCATCGTCTGAGAATCTAAAAGTTTTATAGTCTGATCCAATTCGGAAACCATAGCAATGATGTCCTGCATCGTAATATTCGGCTCTCAGTTCTTTGATTGTTTCTTTTACTTTTTCTTCAGATGATACTGGGAATGCCAGGCATATGAACTTGCTTCCCTTCTCCTTGAAAACCGCCTTTGAGCTTTTGTCGATAGTTAAATATGTGTCCTTGATGCTATCCAAAAAGGGCGAATATATTTTTTGAAAAAGCAATCAAGCCAATCGCGATAATAGCCAGAAACAGACCAATCCAGTTGGTTTTAGAGAGTTTTTCTTTAAATAAAACAACTCCAATAACAGCTAAGAAAACGATTACTCCCATGTTAACCAACGGGTAAATTTGCGAGCTTTCTAAAGGCGCATTTTTTAAGGCGCTAAAGAAGAAATGTAGGGTAAAGTAGTTTGGGATTCCGACAATTATTCCCCATAGAATATTCTTAAACCTGACTTTCGTTTTTCCTCTGATGACCTTGATAAGAACTGCGATTGCTCCCAGAATTCCAGAAGCTAAAAATATAATGGCAAAATATGAAGCGCTATCCTCATTAGTAACCCATTTGTATTTGGCAATTAAGAAGATTAAATCTGCTGCACCTTGCGTGAAGAATATAAACAGTAAGATCCAAAGGTATTTCTTCTCAAAATTCAATTTACCTTTTGAAACTGTTGAAAGATAGATAGCCACTAGAGCCAATGTGATTCCAGCGAAAATTAGAATGTCAGAATCTTCATTGAAAATTAGTATTCCGCCCAAAACCGGTATGACTAATGAGATTTTATTCGCAACGGACGTAACGCTAATTCCGATTCGTTGAGTTCCAAAAGCAACTGCATTGAATACTATTGTGAATAGCACTCCGATTGCTATTCCTGGAAGGAAATAGGACGAGGTTGCTGCTTCTATAAAGCTGAATTCACCGTCCATAGCAATGATTCCGCAGACCCCAGCAACTAAATAGTTGACGGAAATCGCTTGTAAATTATCTACTCCAAATTTTGCAAATAATTTAAAAGCCACCATAAGGCCAGAAAATATGATTACTGTGTAGAGTATATCAAGCATAGTAAAATTGGATCATATCATGGTTAGCTTGTTCTATTCTTTCTGACCTTGGATTGCCTGCACGATTGATGTCTGGTGCGTTTAAGCCGTTCTCAAACATAACATTTCCAGTTAATACTTTAGCTTCATCCCAATTTTTTCCATCAATAAAAGTTTGAAGAAGTTTGGCTCCCCCTTCTACCATAACTGATAAGAGGTTTTGCTCAACCATGGCTTGATTGAACGAGGTGATGAAGTTATTGAAATCAATTACTAAAGTTTGTGAGTTGGGCTTAGCAACTGATGCTGATTCTGCCAATACCAACGTTTTAACTTCTCCATTGAATAGGGCTAAATTTTCGTCTAGAACGCCCTTTCTGTCAATCACAATCCGGGTCGGGTTTTCCCCTTTGAAAGCCCTTGCAGTTAGACTTGGATCATCATTTATAGCGGTGTTTGTTCCTATTAGAATAGCGCTTTCTTCAGTTCTCCATTGGTGCGTAATTGCCTTTGTCTCTTTGCTGGTAATCCAATTTATTCCAGTTTCATCCGTTGTTCTGTCTCTGTCGATGAACCCGTCTTTAGTTTGCGCCCATTTCAATGTGATGTATGGTCTGTTCTTCAAATGGAAAGTGAAAAATCTTTTGTTTAATTCTAGGCATTCTTGCTCTAAAACGCCCATGTTCACAGATATTCCATTTTTTTCAAGACGCTCAATTCCTTTTCCATCAACTTGTTGAAATGGATCTTTACATCCAACAACTACTTTTTTAATGCCTTTTTCAACAATTAAATCAGCGCAGGGGGGCGTCTTTCCAAAGTGGGCGCACGGTTCGAGAGATACGTACAATGTGGCTTTAGAAAACAGATTACGGTCCTTGACATTGTTGATGGCTTCTACTTCTGCGTGATTAAAACCGTACCTCTGAGTATACCCTTCAGCAATAATTTTGTCGTCTACAACCAGTACAGCTCCAACTCCCGGATTAGGCATTGCACCTCTTAACCCTTCAGAAGCAAGTTCAAGGCATCGGTGCATATATTTAACATGATCGGGCATCAGTTCGCAAATTTACAAATTATGCTATCACTGGGGTGTTTTTGATGTTATCTTTACAAAGTGTTTGTACAGGAGAATTCAATAGAAGCAGTAGAGGAATACATGAGGAAGGGCCTAGCTTCTTTGTATCCAGAAAGAGAAGTGGATGCCATGCTGAGAATTTTATTCGTTCATTTCACTGGCTATAATAGCATTGATCGGAGAATCAACGCTAAGGAAACTCTCTCTGAATCCGAATTATTAAAATTCCGTTCAGTCCTGAAGGAGATGGAAAAAGGCCGTCCGTTGCAATATGCGCTGGGTGAAACCGAATTTTACGGATTGAAATTTATCGTCAATGAACATGTTTTAATTCCTCGGCCAGAGACAGAAGAGCTTGTTGATTTGGTTCTTAAAGAAAATAAAATAGGTCAATCATTAATTGATATAGGTTCTGGATCAGGCTGTATTTCTGTTTCTTATGCAAAGTCAACGGGTGGTGCCGATGTGGTTGCGCTGGATGTGGACCCTAATGCATTAAAAATTGTTGCTGTCAATTCAGAAATAAATTCTGTGAAGGTGAATTTGGTAGAAATGGACATTTTGCTTTGGACTGAATTAGATCAAAAATTTGATGTTGTTGTTAGTAATCCACCATATGTTCTAGCGTCTGAAAGATCTGATATGAGTTCTAATGTCTTAGACTTTGAGCCAGGATTAGCCTTGTTTGTAAATGACAACGAGCCAATTATTTTTTATGAGCGAATTGCTGATTTCGCTCTGAGTCATCTTAATGTAGGCGGAAAATTGTATTTCGAGATTAATGAGAAATACGGAATTCAGGTAATGGAATGTCTTAAAATCAGAAATTTTAAGGATATTAGAATAATTAAAGATTTAAGTGGGAAAAATCGAATTGTTGCCGCAAATGTATAAGTCCATAGTTATAGTTATTGGTTTGTTGATGTGCTTGAGTAGCGCAGCGCAAACAGGTGCAACGGGTGTGGCTGATAGTAGCAGCAAAAAAAACGAATGGAAATTTTTATTTGGATTTGATACTAGAACGTCATGGGTGCTTGGAGAGAAGGCAGGTTTAGCCGGAATAAAAATTGGCACAACCCTCAATAAAAAACATAGGTTTGGAATTGGAATTTATTTCCTTAAAAGTCCAATAATGAGGGAAGGGGTTGATTTGCCAGTTGCTGATTATCCAACAGCATCCGATACAACTAGATATACTTTTGGATATAGTAGCTTTTTTTATGAGCCAGTATGGTACACCAGCAAGAGACTGAGTCTAAGTACACCTTTTCATTTAGGAAGGTCAACAGTAACTGCGGCCTACAAATTCCAAGACTCTACCGGAACCGGTTTTACTGACTATTTCACAGGCGATGTTGGCCTTTATGAAATTTCAGGAGTGGCGAATTTTAAGATTTTCAGATGGTTTGCAATTGGAGCCGGAGCTGGGTATCGTGGAATACTTACACCTGATGCGAATGCCAGAAGGGCTTTTGGTGGTCTAGTCCTTATTTTTCAAGCAAAAGTGATGTTTGGTGTGATATATAAACTAGCGTTTAAAAAGCCGATTGACGATGGATGGGAACAAGCAGAGGATTGACGATTTAACTTCTCAATTAAATCAGCATAATTACAATTATTATGTTTCAAGTAGTCCGACTATTTCCGACTATGATTTTGATATGCTCCTAAAAGAGCTCCAAGAGCTAGAGGAGAAGTATCCTGATTTGGCTGATCTCAATTCACCAACTAAGCGAGTTGGAGGAGATATTACAAAGAAATTCGAGACAATCGCACATAAATATCCGATGCTTTCGTTAAGTAACAGCTACTCTAAAGAGGAGATTGCGGAATTTGAAGTAAGGGCGAAAAAACAAGTTGAGTCTGACATTGAGTATGTCTGTGAATTGAAATATGATGGCTGCGCTATTGGGTTAACCTACCAGAACGGAAAATTGGTACGAGCTATAACCAGAGGTGATGGTTCGAAGGGTGAAGATGTCACTGCAAATGTGCGGACGATCAAAACAGTTCCCTTAACGCTCCGAGGCGAATTCCCGGCAGCGTTTGAGATAAGAGGGGAGATTTATTTTCCACTAGAGAATTTTGAAGCATTGAATGCCAAGCGAAGAGAGGCAAATGAACCAGAATACATGAACCCCAGGAATACCGCATCAGGGACGCTAAAACTACAAGATTCTTCTGTTGTGGCTGAAAGAGGATTGGATTGTTTTCTATATTCTTTACATGGTGAAAATTTACCTTATCAATCCCATTTTGAAGGTTTGAGTAAGGCCGAAACGTGGGGTTTTAAAGTTCCTCAAGAAGAGAATAGGCTTATAAAGCGGACCAGTACTATTGAAGGTATTATGGAGTTCATCGATTATTGGGATATTGAACGGCATAACCTTCCTTTTGAAATTGATGGAATTGTTATCAAAGTTAATAATTACGATAAGCAGGAAGAGCTTGGATATACGGCTAAGTCCCCACGTTGGGCCATTGCCTATAAGTTTAAAGCTGAACAATTATCTACGGAATTATTATCAATAACTTATCAAATAGGTAGAACGGGAGCCATTACACCGGTAGCAAATTTATCTCCAATATTGTTAGCGGGAACAATTGTAAAGCGGGCCTCATTGCATAACGCAGATCAAATTGCAAAACTAGATTTACGGATAGGCGATCAAGTATTTGTAGAAAAGGGAGGAGAAATTATACCTAAAGTCGTGGGTGTCGATCTTGATAAAAGAACTAATTCAGCTACCCCAACAATATACGCTGTAAACTGTCCTGAATGCGAAACTGAATTAGTTAGGAAAGAAGGGGAAGCACATCATTATTGTCCGAATGAATATGGTTGTCCACCACAAGTTACTGGGAGAATTGAGCATTTCATATCTCGCAAAGCCATGGACATTGACGGATTGGGTGCGGAAACTGTAATCCAACTATATGAAGAAGGATTGATCGAAAATATAGCTGATCTCTTTGACTTAACCAAAGAGCAGATTTTACCAATCGAACGAATGGCTGAAAAATCGGCAGATAATTTGATTCAGGGAGTTTCAGCATCTAAAGCGATTCCATTTGAAACGGTACTGTTTGCCTTAGGGATTAGGTATGTAGGGGAAACTGTCGCGAAAAAATTAGCCAAACACTTTAAAAATATTGATGCAATTATAGTTGCTACAGCTGAAGAGTTAGTAGAAGTAGATGAAATTGGTGAACGAATTGCTGAATCTGTTGTTGAATTCTTTGAAATAGAGTATAATCAAATAGTTCTTCAGCGGCTCCGAGATCATGGCCTGAACTTTATTATAGTAGAAGAGGAGATCGAAGGAGCGTCTGACAAACTCTCTGGGCTTGTGATGGTTGTGTCGGGTGTTTTTTATGAAATATCCAGGAACGATTTGAAAAAGTCAATTGAAATAAATGGTGGTAAATTAGCGAGCTCTGTTTCTGCAAAAACAGATTATTTAGTTGCCGGAGAAAAGATGGGACCGAGTAAGTTGGAGAAAGCAGAAAAACTTGGAGTAAAACTTATTTCTGAAATAGAGTATTTGAAAATGATTGAGTAGATGGGTGTTGTAGGTGATATGAGAATAAAAGCAGGCAAGCATTTCCTAAAGAAACAGGGAAGGAATGCCCGTAAAATTCAATCATGTAATTGGGATACGGCTAAACACATCGCAATTATCTATAAAATTGATGACGAACGTTCACTCAAACACGTCAAATGGTACATCAAGGAAGTTAAAAAGAAGTACGGACAACGTCATATGATCGCCTTAGGATATTCAGATGAGAAAGTTGCTCCTGCTTTTGTAAGTCATGGGTTAGAGTCAGATTTCTTTTTGAAAAAGGACTTAAATTGGTTTGGAAAACCCAGTGCAAAAGCTGTGGATAATTTTGTGGAACAACCATTTGACTTATTGATAGATTTCACCGATTACGATTGCGTCCCATTGCGATTTGTATTAGAAAAGTCAAAGGCTAAATTCAAAGTTGGGAAATATGCAAAAAGCAATGAACCTTATTACGATTTACTTATCGCCATTGAGAATGAGGACTTGAATCATTACATGGAACTGATTGATAAATATATCGGGATGATCAAAATTTAAACTAGATTGATTTGCTTGTAGTAGCGAACAGTATTATTAATAATTCACCCAATCCTTGAATAACTCTCTGTTAATAGTCCTTCTAGTTCTTTTGATGTTTACAAATAGCGTTGTAAGTGCTCAAGGCGCAATAGGGAGTAATGAAACAATTATCTGCCAGGGTACGTCTGATCAAATTGCGAAATGTCTGGTAGAGAATAAAGAAACGGAGGAGGAAAAGGTGAAGGCGATCTACCTGTGGATTTGCAATCAGATTGAGTACGACTACCGTGCATTCAAAAAAGGAAAGAAAAGTAATTTCAAGCCGAACGATGTTGTAGAAAAGAAAAAAGCGGTGTGCGCTGGCTACGCGTATTTATTTCTTACGATGTGTGAAACGGTTGGATTCGAGTGCAATTATGTTTCAGGTTATACCAAAGTAAATGGTAAGTTAACCAACGATGACATGGGCTTACACGCATGGAATGTTGTTAAAATCAACAAGAAGTGGAAATTAGTAGATGTAACTTGGGGCAGTGGATATATAAGATCAGGCTTTCATTTTAAGAAATTTGAGAAAAAAGTAAATGATCATTGGTTTACCACGGATCCAGAAGAGTTTGTAATTACACATGTACCAGAAGACCCGATGTGGCAATTACTTGAACAACCAGTTTCTTTAAAAGTATTCAGGTATGAATCAGAAAAGATTAGAGAAGTCATGGGCAAAGGGTCTAAACCAATCAATTATAATGATTCGATCAAATCCTGGAGAGATAATCAGGTAGTATATCAAGAGTATTTGTCTGGAAGTCATGCCTATGAGTTTAACGATAGGAATAAACTAGCTGCAGGGTTAAGAGATTATTTTCATTCAGAAAATTTGAATTTGAAGCTAGAGCATCTCCCGAATGGGAAAGAGAAAATTAGCAAACTTGAAGAATGCCTTGATTTTCAAACCTCGTCATTTGAATTTTTAAATTCTGTAGTAATACCTAATAAATTAGTAAAAGAGTATGTGGACGACATGAGGCATACGGTGGCTGATTCGCTATTGAGCTTACACTTGAGGATAGCTAGGGTCGAGTTTATGCTGCTTAAAGATTCGGTGCTTTTAAAAGGATTGATACATCTGAAAAATA